>CALCJG010000288.1 GCA_937967705.1 uncultured Spirochaetia bacterium | reverse complement strand
CCGGGTTTTCGGGATCGGCAGACCCGCGGCCCGCATCACCTCCTGGGCCTCGTGAGCCAGCAGGAAATTCCGCCCATCCTTCAGCACCCTGTCCACAACCGTCTGAATGGCACCCTCGTCGATATCCGGTATATCGACGTTCTCCTTGTATTCCCTCAGGAAATTCCGGTAATAATAGACGGAACCCAGGCAGGAGACCGCACTGTAGACATCGGGAAAAACCGGCAGGCTCTTTTCTCTCAGCACATCCATCGCCTTTACTGTGCTCTCCCCCCCCACCAGCGAGTAGACCACCGGTTTTCCCTGGTGCATGTGTTCGCGGTAACTCTCTTCGATCATCCGGGGAAGATTGTCCGCGTCAAAGGTGGCGGTTTCACAGTAGAGGGCAATGGTGGAGCCGATGCTCTGGTTAAGAGCGGAAACCCGCAGGGCCTCGATGTACTCGGCTGATCCGGCACCTCCGGTTATGTCGATGGGATTTTTAGTGGAACCGAAATCCGGCGTTACGGGGGAAAAGGCGGTCTTGAGCCCGTCGATGTCGTCATAGAGGGAAACGCCGTATTTTTCACAGGCGTCCGTGGCCATCACCCCGACCCCTCCCCCGTTGGTGACGATTACGCAGTTGTCCCCCGAAGGCATCGGAGCGGAGGCGAAGAACTTGCACCAGTTGAAGGCTTCCTCAAGATTCTCCGCACGGATGGCTCCGCACTGGCGCACAACGGCGCTGAAAACATCATCGGAGCCGGCCAGCGACCCGGTATGGGAGGCTGCCGCCAGGGCGCCCCTTCGGGAACGTCCCGACTTGATGAGTATGACCGGCTTTGCACGGGTAGCCTTCTTGAGGGCCTCGACGAAGCGGTCGCCTCTTTTGACCCCCTCAATATACATGAGAATGACCCGGGTTTCCTCCTGTGGAACCAGGTATTCCAGGAGGTCCGCTTCGTCAATATCCGATTTATTGCCGATGGAGATGATGGCGGAGAGGCCCATATTCTCCACAGCGGTCTTGCCGATCATCGCAATCCCCAGGGCGCCGCTTTGGGTGATTATGGCCACGTGTCCCGGAGATATTCCGGCCGCGGAGAAGGTAGAGTTGAGACGGGCCCTCGAGGAATAGATGCCGAAAATATTGGGTCCCAGGATGCGTATACCGTGGGAGCGGGCATAATCCACCATCCGCATCTCTTCGCTCACATTGCCCACCTCGGAAAACCCTGATGAGATGATCATCGCATGACGGACCCCCCTGCCGGCGCAGTCCTCCAGGGCCGGATAGACAAACTTCGCCGGTACGACCAGGCAGGCTACGTCCACCTCCCCTTCGATAAGGTCTACCCTTTTGGAAACGGCTTTCCCCAGTATCTCACCCCCCTGAGGGTTGACGGGATAGACCGCTCCCTCAAACCCCCCCTCCAGTATATTGCGGAGGATCTTGTGCCCGATCTTGGTTTCGTCCCGGGAGGCCCCCACCACGGCTATGGAGCGGGGCTCGAAGAGACTCTGCATGCCGCTTTCTGATCTCATGACTCCTGATCGCTCCTGAATTCCATTTTCAGTTCATAGACACCGGAGCTGGTGGTCTTCTCGATGTTGAAGCCCATCTTCTCAAAAACCCGGAGCATGGGACGGTTCTCCACCAGGATCTCCGCGGTAAATCCCAGCAAACCCTCTTTCTTCGCCAGGATGATGAGATATTCCATGAGCAGGGTGCCTATCCCCTTGTTCTGATACTCGTCCCGAACCACGAAGGCGGCCTCGGCGGTATGGCTGCTCTCATCGATCCCGTATTGTCCGATCCCCACCAGCTCTTCCTTCTGCATCTCCTCCAAAACAGCCAGGATGACCATCTCCCGGGTGTAATCGATCACGGCGATTTCCTGCAGTCTCTCATGGGGCATGTCCTTCCGGCTTGAGATGAAGCGCCGGTATATGCTCTGATCGGAGAGGGAGTAGAAAAACTCCTTGAGCAGAGGCTCGTCCGCAATCCTCACCGGTCGGAAGAATATCTTGATCCCGGTCCGCGTTGTTCGGTAGGTTTCCAGATGCTCCGGGTACTCCCCCTTCTTCCCGGGCACGAAGGCCTGATCCCGGTATATCAGCCCCTGTTTCTTGGCCTCATCGATGAGGGTTGACCGGAATTTCGGATGGGCGATGGATATGAGTGTCATGGCCCGCTCCCGTATGTTCTTCCCGTGAAGGTAGGCGATCCCGTACTCCGTTATAACGTAGTGAACGTCCCCACGGACCAGGGTCACGCCAGCGCCCTCGGTAATGAAGGGGACTATCCGTGAAAACTCCCCGTCGTTGGAGGTGGAACGCATGGCCAGGATGGTCTTTCCGCCGGGAGAGAGCACCGCCCCCCGCAAGAAATCCGCCAGCCCCCACACCCCGCGGTAAAAGGTGCTCCCGATGGATTCCGCCGTGGCCTGTCCCGTCAGGTCGATCTG
>CALCJG010000287.1 GCA_937967705.1 uncultured Spirochaetia bacterium | reverse complement strand
AGGGTTCGGGAGGAGATGAGCCGGAGGAAGAAACGGCTGTAGAGAACCATCTCAGTAATTCTGCTTCTCGTATTTCTTCACAGCCTCTATCAATAGCGGCAGATTATCCGTCATGATGCCGTCCACGCCGGCTTCGATGAGTCTTTTCATTTCCGGCTCGGTGTTGATGGTCCATACGTGCATCTTCATACCCCTCTGATGGAGCTGCCGTATGAGTGAACGGTCTGCCAGCAGGGAGGGGCCGATGCGCTCGGGTACCTGAAGGGCGTCGGGAATAAAACTTTTTTTAAGAAAGAGAAAACCCGTTTTGAATAAAAAATAGATCCCCAGCACCTCCCAGACGGATGCCGATGTTGCGATTTCAGGCAGAAGCCTCCGAACGGACCTGAGGTTGGCCGTGTGCTCGGAGGCGGTAAGGACGCGGTCTGCGGCGTCGCATCTTTTTATGACATCGCAGTAGTTCTGTAGATGCCAGGGCTTTTTTTCCTTGAGGTCCACGTTGAAGCGCTGTTTGGGAAATTCCCGGAGGGTCTCCTCAAGGGACATGAAGGTAAGTCCCTTGCCCCTGTAGGGATAAGTCTCCCCTCCGTCGGGGGTGAAATGGTAACCGGTGTCGAAGCGTTTGAGTTCCTCCAGGGTGTAGTCGGCAATTTTACCGGTCCCGTCGGATACCCGGTCCAGGGAGTCGTCGTGGCTGATCACATAGATTCCGTCGCTGCTGAGATGAACATCGGTTTCGATAAGATCGGCCTGAAGTTCTATGGCTTTCTGAAAGGCCAGCCAGGTGTTTTCCGGGTATCCTGCGGAATACCCCCTGTGTGCAATAAGGACCGGTTCGGGTGTAAAGAAAGGCTTGCGCATTTTTTATACCTTGATGTTTTTTTTATTGATTTTCATATTCTCGAGTGTCATAATCAAACCAGTTAATCCTTAAGGCTGATTTTTTCAAGGCTAATTCCATTTGGCTCGGGTAAAATCGCAGGAGCCGGAATGATCATGAGAGTAGAGGAAGAATCTTATGGCGAAAGCAATGTCCCTGTTAAAGGCTTACATGAGCGAGCAGGTGCCCTCCAATGGCGCTTTTATCGTTTCCTCGTTTTTCGATGCCGAGTCGAATTACTGTATCTATGAAATCACCGCTTATGCCAATGTTAAGGATATATTCCGAACCCCGGAAGGTCTAACCTTCAAGACGGACGGGAATCGCAGCCATTTGCTTGTGGAACCCGCCACCTATTCCAAGAAGCATATGGAACCCGTTTACCGGGAAGAGGAAAAAAAGATACCCTATCGCTTCGATGAGCTGAACATCCTGACAGGCCGCAAGCAGGAAAAGATCATGATCGCCAAAGAGCCCATCATGCTCCATTCCTCCTTCACTATACTGAATTCCATCGGGGACAATTTCTCTTTCCTCTTCTTTCCAACCGAGGACGTCTACATGGCCCTCCGGAAGTTCATGGCGGACACCCTTTATAACGATGCGGGGCTCTCGAAAAACGATGCGATCCAAGCCTCAGCCCTCATCCTGGAGAGTATCAAACGCTTCTCAATCTGGCAATGAGCGGATGAAAACAGACTGAATGGATCTCCTCCCGGCTGTCTCCGATCCCATGTCTCGAACGGTTCATTTTCATACAGCAATCCTCAGAAGGGCCTTGCCTCAACCGGTCCCGGCGCGTTTCGGGGCATAAAACGGGACATGCCTTTCAAAAATATTGACAACCGGAACAGCGGATAAATAATTGATTCCGATATGACGAAAGGAGATAGCAGCGGGGAATTGATGGCGTCTGAGCGAAGTGACTCGGAAAGAGATGCCCGAGGTTGGCGGGCCTTTGTCAGAAAACTATTCCGCAGGGGGAGGGATGGGGAGGCGGCGATTGAGGAAAAGCCTCCCTTCGATCTGTCGGAATGCGCCAATCTGGAGGAATCCCGGAAGGAGATGGTCCGGGGAATCATAAGGCTTTCCGAGCGTAACGCCCGGGAGATCATGATTCCCCGGGTGGACGTGGTGATGGTCGACTCCGAGATAACCCTGAAAAAACTTGCTAAAATCATCCATGAAGCGGGGCATTCCCGAATCCCTGTATATGAAAACAATTTTGACAACATCGTCGGAATCCTCTATGTCAAGGATCTGCTGAAGTTCCTTCATGAGAAACCCCGCAAGTTTCAGTTGAAAAAGATACTTCACAAGCCCTATTACGTTCCAGAAACGATCCTGCTGGATGACTTGCTCCTGGAATTCAAGAAACGCAAGCTCCATCTGGCCATTGCTGTAGACGAATACGGCGGATTCGGCGGCATAGTGACGCTGGAGGATGTCCTCGAGGAAATCGTGGGAGATATCAATGATGAATTCGACGAGGACACGGTGCCGGAATTCGAGAAGACCGGCAAGAACGTCTTCGAGGTGGATTCCCGCATGACCCTTTCGGATTTCAACGAGGAGCTTTCCGTGGAGCTGCCCGTGGAGGAATTCGACACCATAGGCGGTTTCGTCTTCGACCTCTTCGGTAAAATCCCCAAAAAGAATGAGACCGTCCGTTACGGCACCCTTTTCTTCAAGGTAAAGGATATCAAGGGGACCAGGATCAGCAGGATCGTCGTGACCATCGGTAACAGGCGCTCACAGGAATGACGGGCGAATGGAGATTCAGAAGTGCAGCGGTATTGTCCTCTCATCCACCGCTTCAGGGGAGGCGGACAGAATTGCCAGGATTTTTACCAGGGAGTACGGTAAAAGGAACTTCATATTCAAGGGCCTGAGGAAGAGCAGGAAGAGACCCCCTTCTGCGGCGGAACCCGGTTCTATTCTCCACCTGATCTATTATTATCATCCCGACCGTGAGATCTATGTGGTCAACGATTTCAAGCTTCTCGGACAATTCCCGGAAATTCGGAAAGATCTTTCGAAGGTCCTGCACCTCTATCTCGCTGTGGAGTGCGTTGACCGGACCAGCGGTTATCAGGATGCCTCTCCGGCGGTCTATGATCTTCTGGCGGCCGGCCTGGAGGCCCTCTCCCGGCCGGGGAGCGCCGAGCACTTCTCCGCCTTTTTTATCATGCATCTTCTCAGGATTCACGGGCTGGTCCCGGATTTTTCCCGCTGCCGCATATGCGGGAAGGACGACTGGCGACTCTTCGTCCTCGATCAGTCCGATCTCCATCCTGTGTGTGCGGACTGCCTCAAGAATCGGGATTCAAGGATTGGGGGGGTGCTCCTGACGGAGGCGTCCCGGGAGTTTTTAACGACAGGACTGACCGGCAAATTCTCCCATCTCGATCTTGCCCACTATCCCATCGAAGAGATTCGAAACCTTCTTTTCAGCCTCTGCCTTTTTCTGGAGGGGTATTTTCATGTGCGGTTGAAATCCAAAAACCTGATCTTTTCCGAACTCCCGGGGGCATGAAAAAACCTCCAATCGGGGAGGTCTCTTATCTGCATCATTTGTTGAATCCCTGGCGATTGCTTTCCTTCAGGGTTCCGGAACCAGTTCTGTAATTGTAAACTTGACGGTCGTATCGCCGTCAACGGATTCGGTTTTCTTGCCCCGGTAATCCCCGGTGTTGGGAGTAGCCCCTCCTGCCCCGTTGGCATCGATATGCATATAGATGTCGTAATACTCCCCCCCTGTGAAACTCTTGTTTTCGGACCCGCTTTTCAGGATTCCTTCCGCCGTGCCGACGGTAAAGGTCGCCGATGCCAGGGCTTTGGTGATGTCATAGGTGGCGCCCTCCGTAAAGGCATAAACATATACGTTCCTTGATGTGTTGACGGAACCGGGATCGGTCAGTTTAACGGTGATGGTCCCGTCATCCTGGCTGATACACCCTCCTGCGAAAAGAGGGATAAAAAGGGTAAGAACTAAAGGGAGGATGGAATTGGCTATCCTTTTCATCGTTTACTCCTGAAAAATATACCATCAGGGATATCCCCTGAGCCCGTCTTATAATATTAGTTCAGGAACGGGGGGATGTCAACCGGTTTCCTTAATTCCGATGGAATTTTATTCTCCATGGTAAAAAATAGTTGATCAGTTGTCGGCATAAAAATAGGATGTTTCTTTTCTTTTTTGCAGGGCTGACGTGAGGTGTTCCGGTGAGAGAATCCCCCCAGCGGAATGTTGACAGAAAAGAAAGGCCGGATTTTCTGTATTGAGAGGTCATCATGATTGAGAGATATTCCCGTAAAGAGATCGCCGATATCTGGACGCTGGAAAACAAGTTCCGCATCTGGCTGGATATAGAGATAGCTGCCTGCGAGGCTCATGCTGCCCTGGGAATCATCCCTGCGGAGGATCTGGCGGCCATAAAGGAAAAGGCCGCCTTCGATGTGAAGCGAATCGAAGAGATCGAGAGCCAGGTGCATCACGATGTTATTGCCTTCCTCACTTCAGTCGCGGAATATGTAGGTCCCTCAAGCCGATACGTTCATTACGGGCTGACTTCCAGCGACATCGTCGATACGGCCCTTTCACTGCAGATGAAGCAGGCCGGGGATATCATCGTCAAAGGGTTGGACACCCTGATAGCCATCCTGAAAAAACAAGCCCTGAAATACAAGGATACCCCCTGCATGGGACGTTCCCACGGGGTCCACGCCGAACCGACCACCTTCGGAATGAAGATGGCCCTCTACTTCACAGAGTTCCGGCGAGACAGGGAGCGGATGCTGCGGGCCATCGAGAACATCTCCTATGGCAAACTCTCCGGTGCCGTGGGTACCTTCAGCAACGTGTCCCCCCGGGTGGAGGAACTTGTCTGTCAGAGCCTGGGGCTGCATCAGGAACCCATCGCCACACAGGTCATTCAGCGGGACCGCCATGCCGAGTTCATGGCCGTTCTGGCCATAACCGCGGGCACACTGGACAAGCTTGCCACTGAGCTGCGGCATCTTCAGCGCACAGAAGTGCGGGAAGCGGAAGAGCCCTTCCAGAAGGGGCAGAAGGGGTCATCTGCCATGCCCCACAACCGCAATCCCATCCTCTGCGAGCGGGACTCCGGACTATCCCGGGTCATCAAGGCCAATCTGAACGTAGCTCTGGACAAT
>CALCJG010000286.1 GCA_937967705.1 uncultured Spirochaetia bacterium | reverse complement strand
CATCGGTGATTCAGAAGACGACCTCGGATCTCACCATGAACATGAACGACCAGGGAAGCAACCTGGAGGAGACCTCTTCCGCCATCGAGGAGGTTTCCGCTTCGATCGAATCCATCGCGGAAAACGCGGTAAAACAGGATGAGACCATCAAGGAGAGCATGAATCTCCTGCTGGATTACATCACCTCCATAAACAAGATCACCGAAGCGGCCCGAAGCGCCGTTCAACTGAGCTACCGGAGCCAGGGACTCACCGCAACCAGCACTGAGCAGCTGGGTAAGGTCCTCAAGGGGATGACCAAGATCCGGGAATCCTCCGGGTCCATCAACGAAATATCCGAGATCATCAACGACATCGCGGAAAAGACCAACCTCCTCTCCCTGAACGCCTCCATTGAGGCCGCCAGGGCCGGGGAATACGGGCGGGGATTCGCCGTCGTGGCCGACGAGATCGGCAAGCTGGCGGATCTGTCCATACAGCAGTCGAAATCCATTCAGAAGATCATCCGGGAAACGGTGGATGACATCGAGGCGGAGAGCCAGTGGGTTGCGGATTCCTCTTCATCCATCGGCGACATAGAGAAGGCAGTCAACGAGGTTAACGCCGGTATCGACACCATCCTGGACCTCTGCATGGCCCAGGAGAAGCTCACCCGCAGCATAGAGGAAAACATGAGATCCATCCTCAAGGGATCCTCGGACATCACCACAGCCACGGGGGAGGAGAAGAAGACCGTCTTCGAGGTATCCAGTTCCGTTGATTACCTGGGGACCATCATGGACCGGGTGACCCGCAGTTCCGGGGAGATGCTCCAGGTTATGGAAAGGCTATACAGGGGAATCGAACTCCTCAACAGCATCATCCGGCAGGAAAAGGGATGACCAGCATCAGCGTCTCTTGACTACCAGCAGGGAGTAATCATCCTCCTGGGGGGATTTGCCGCGGTAAGCCCTTACGGCACTGACAAGCGTGCCGCATATATCTTCCGGCACCCCTTCCCTCTTCTCCTTCAGAAGTTCCCTGAACCTCTCCTCGCCGAAAATGAGCCCTTCGTGGCGGGCCTCCGTAATGCCGTCGGTATAGAGAACGGCGGCGTCGCCCTTCTCCAGTAAAATTTCCCGATCCTCGCAACGGGCCTCGAAACGGTCGCAGAGCACCCTTCCGGGAGGCTTGTGGTCCTCCACCCCGCCCTGACTCCGAAGGACCATAAGGGGGGGATGTCCGGCGCTGGCCATCTTCAGCCTCCCCGAGTCAAGGTCGTATACGGCCGAGCAGGCCGATATGAAGTGCCCGCTCATCTTGCCCATAAGGGCGCGCCTTACGCCATGCAGGTGTTCCGACGGACTGTCGAAATACTCCTCCCATCCGGCCAGGGACATCTTGACCATCGAGGCGATGAGGGCCGCCGACACTCCGTGGCCTGATACGTCGCAGATGAAGAAACCGATCCGGCCGGAGCCCTCCCGGTACTGGATATCGATGAAATCACCGCCCACCGCGCTGGCGGGAAGATATTTATAGGCAATGGAAAGGGAGGAAAGCTCCGGGATTCCCGAGGGCAAAAGGGAGAATTCCACCTTCTTTGCCAGATTCATCTCCTGAAGAATCTGGTCCCTGGCCCTCCGCAGGTCCTCGGTCCTCTCCAGAACCCGCTGCTCAAGAGTCCGGTTGAGATTTTCATGGGCCCGGAAGACATTGAGAAAATGATTTATAATGATAAGGTTGAGGGACAGGATGAGAAAGAAGTGAGCGTATTCAAGGACGAACATGAAGGAATACAACCCGCTCGCCACGGCAATATCGTTCAGCCCGGCGGAAAAGAAAAAGAGAACGGCAGGGACGATGATCCAGTCCTTCCTTCCCGTGATGACGCTGACTCTGCGCAGGGCCACAGTAAAACCGAATACCATGGAGAAAAAGGCGCAGAGAAACTTGGCGGACATGAGAGGCCCCGGGTCTCCCTGAAAGACACGGATGATCACCCGATTTCGGAAGACGAATTCGATCCTCAGGGGATGGTCCGCCGCTGAGGTCAGGGGGGTGTTCCAGAAAACGATCTCCAGAAGGGCAAAAAGGATAAAGATGCCCGTTATGATCCAGAAGGGGACGGCGGAAGGATAATCCGTGTAGTGATACATGAACCAGCAGAAGGCGATGACCAGCAGATTGACGAAGAACATCTGCAGGGAGAAAAGATGAACACTCTCGGCAACACCCGGATTGGCGTATATGAAGGCGTTCAACAGACTGTACGACCCCATGAGCAGGGATGTCGCCGCGAAGGAGATGTTGATGTACGAGTAATACCGTTTGGCCCCGAGAAACAGGTGGTATAAACCAATGCAGAGCTCAATGAGAGCCAGGGTAAAATTGAGTACAGTGAACAGATTCCAGTTCAAAGTGATTCTATTAATTTCCTTCCCTATTAGTACCGGCAACCCCTGATTGCCTTTCTATCTCTCCAGCCTCCCTTTCCCATGCGGAAAGCAGGTGCGGACAGAGGATCTGCCGTTCTCAAGTACACAGTGCAAGCTTTCGGAGGATACCATCCCAACGAAAGGAGGTCAATTAGAAAACCGGTTTTTTTCAGTGTGAATAAATCCACCGGTTGAGAAACCAACCGGCTGCGATACCAAAGAGGATTTATCACTCAGGGGGGGCTGCCCCCCTGTTTCAGGAGCGGGCAGCACTCCCGTCCGAGATACGGAAACGCTCCACGAGAGCCAGCAGTTCCCGGGCCTGATTGGACATTTCTTCCCCGGCGGCAGCCGTCTCCTCCACCAGGGCCGAGTTCTGCTGAGTCATGCTGTCGATCTCCATGATCGAAGTGTTGATCTGCTCTATGCCCTGCTTCTTCTCTACACTGGCCGCGGCGATCTCCGACATCAGCTGCTCCATTCTCCTGACCGATTCTATTATCTCCGAGAGGGCTTTCCCGCTTTTGTTGACCAGTTCCGTCCCGCTACCGATCTGATCGAGGGAGGTCTTGATCAGATCGCCGATCTCCTTGGCAGCGCTGCCGGATCTCTGGGCCAGGTTCCGCACCTCCCCCGCCACTACGGCGAAACCCCGACCCTGCTCGCCCGCCCGGGCCGCTTCCACCGCGGCGTTCAGTGCCAGAAGATTGGTCTGGAAGGCTATCTCGTTGATCATGGAGATGATCTCGCCGATCCTGTTGCTGTATTCGTTGATACCATTGATGGCCTTGACGGAGTCCTGAACGATAAGCCCGCCCCTCTCCGCCAATCCCACCGCTTCCCCGGAGAAGCGGCTCACAAGTGAGGCATTCTCCGCATTCTGGTTGATGGTGGAAACCGCCTCTTCTATGGTGGAGGCGATCTCCTCCAAGGACGACGCCTGTTCCGACGTTCGCTGGGAGAGGTTCTCATTGCCGCTGGCAATTTCGCTGACGGCCTGGGAAAGATTCTGCGAGGATACGATCACGTTACCCACAACATCGCTCAAGCTGGCTATCATTGCCTTCATGGCCTGCAGGAGCTGTCCTATTTCATCCTTCCCGCAGTTCCCTATTCTGACCGTAAGATCTCCGTCCGAAATGGCATTGGCCGCTTCCACGGCCTTCGTGAGATCCCGGGTGATGTTCCTTACGATCAACAGAGTCAGCAGTATCCCCATTGCGAAGGCCAGGAGGCTTATGATGACTATCAGAGTGGTATTTCGGGCAATCATGGTCCGGATGGAAGCTTCCTGATTCTTGACATCCCCGGCGATGACAGCATTCATCTCCTGGATATTACCCCGCACCTCCTTGAGAGCCTTCATGGTTTCCCCCTGGAATACAGTGAGGGCTTTATGGAAATCAACGGTGTTTTTGGATTCCAGGTCTTTTTTGATTTCTATGACGGATTGATGAAGACGTTTGTGAGGTTCTTCCACATCCCTCAGCGAACCCGCGAGTTTCGAAAACCGGTTTTCCGCCTCCCTGCGCCCTTCCCCATAGAACCATTTTCCAAAACCGCATTTATGAGGGTCCGTCTCCACCGTAAGCCTCTCTGCCGAGCGCATAAGAAGGGCTTCCTTGACCGCAGAGACCCAGTCCAGGTGATCCACCTCCTTCTGCTTGAGATTGGCCATGACATTGTTGCTCATGATGATATCTTGCGTGGAATCGTCAGCACTCCTCATGCTGATGATCGAAAGAAGGCTTATAACGGAGAGCAATATAAGAATAACACCGAAGCCTAGAAAAAGCTTTTTGCTTAGTGAGACGTCTTTCCATTTCATAGTTTCCTCGCATGATATATTTTAATTATCAAGAATTCCTTTAATTCCCCTCGCCGCAAGGCATCGGTTTTTTGTGAAATATCAAACCATATAATCCCATCAAACCGACATTATCCAAATTTTTCTTATGTTTTTTAAGATAATTTTCTTTATAGCTCCAATCCCCCCCTTCGGATTTAATATAATCCATGATCGGATCATAAGGGGCTCATTTCATCTGAGCTAAAAGAACCCATGAATTTGTTAAAAATTCGGCAGGGGTCATTATCCCGGACAAATAAACAGGTGCTCTCGACGCCGGCATCGGGAAATGCTAAAGGCCCGTAAATGAAGGGCGTCCTGCGGGAAGTAACCTCAGAAGAGAAGGATCGGAGTTTGGGAAGTGCATGGACAGCACGGCATCAGCCTTTTTTAAAGAGCCATCCCGTCACGACTTTGTATATGTCGGTGATATTGATCATGCAGTAGGCGATGAAGGTGCCGAAAACCACCGCGTAGAATTTGGGCTTCAGCTCCCTGTTTTCAACGTATCTTGTGCAGAGCACAGGGATGCCGAAGAACGCCACAATCATACCTATCACCAGCAGGACATTGAGAAGCATGTCGATATTCGGGTATCCCGTGTTGAAAAAGAAGCCCTGCCGGGGATATTTGTACACATAACTCTTTGCCTCGATGACGCCATAATAA
>CALCJG010000285.1 GCA_937967705.1 uncultured Spirochaetia bacterium | reverse complement strand
TTGACGGACCCCTCCGTGAGCTCTCCCTGAAGACCCGCCTTGAGGGAAATAAAATCCACCGGCGCCAGGCTCACCGTGAGGTATGTCAGGAAGTGGGGGCCCAGAAAGGTGGGCAGCATCGGCAGCAGCCGTTTCAGTATATATCTCATTTCTCCCCGCGCACCTTCCATTCCAGGTAATCGAGGCCCATCAGATGGACCTTCACGTTATCGAATCTCTTGCTCACCACCACCAGTGCCGGGGTGCAGAACATGAAGGTATAGGGCTGCTCCTCGTGCAGGATGCGGTTGAATCGATGATACAGACTCCTGCGGCGCTTCTCGTTGAACTCAACCCGCGCCTGCTCTATCAGCCGGTCCGCCTCGGCGTTTCGGAAACCGCAGAAATTGGAGCCCTTCTTAATCTCCCTTGAGTGCCAGAGCTGATAGGGATCGCCGCTGTACCCCAGCGCCCAGCCCAGCGCCACGGCCTCGAAATCACGATCATGCAGTTTCTTGACGAAAACGGCCCACTCATAGCGGTTTATCTTCATGTCGATTCCCGCCTTGGAGAAATCCTCCTTGAGTATCGTGGCCAGGCGCTCCAGATACTTCCGTCCCGAGGGAACCGTAAAGGTAAAGGAGAACTTCTCACCGTTTTTGTCCAGGATGCCGTCACCGTCGGTATCCCGCCAGCCGGCCTCCTTCAGAAGTTCCCGGGCCCTTTCGGGATCGTAGGGCCAGGGCTTGATGTCACTGCTGTAGTTCTTGCTGAAAATGTAGAAGGTCCCCGTGACGATCTCCCCCAGACCGAAGAGGAGCTTGTCCAGAATCGCCCGGCGGTTGACCAGATGCGTCAGCGCCCGGCGTACCTTCCTGTCCCTGAACCAGCTCTTGTCGGCGTTCCAGCCGATATAGTTGTAATAGGGCACATAGTACTTGAGCTTGTAAAAATTCCGGTTGAAACGCTCGGAGTTGGTCTGTCGCACCCATTGTATCTCCCGGAGGGTCATCACGTCGAGTTCCCCCTTCTTGAGCATCTGCAGCGCCACGTTCTCCTCGCTGATGATTTTATAGATGACCCGGCGGATATCCGGTTTTTTCCCCCAGTAGTGATCGTTCCTCTTCAGGAACAGCCGTTTGCCTGTTTCCCATTTCTCGAAGACGAAGGGGCCTGTACCCACCGGTTTGCGGTTGGCGCTGTGGCTGTTGAAGTCTTCCCCGTTATCATATATATGTTTGGGGACGATGGGTATCCCTCCCAAAAACTCAAGGCGGAGGAAATAGGGTTTGGTGCAGTGAAACTCCACGGCATACTTCCCCAGCTTGACAGCCCGGGAGACGTCCAGGTAATAAACCTTAAGGGGACCGCAGTCCACTTTGGGGTCCTTGATCCTCTGGAAGGAATAGATCACGTCATCTGCCGTAAATTCCCGGCCGTCATGCCAGAGTATCCCCTTCTTGAGATAGAAACGGTAGACCAGGCCTCCCGGCTCCATCTCCCAGCGGCTGGCCAGACGCGGCTCCAGCTCCAGGGTGTCGTAATTCCGTTCCAGCATGCCCTCGAAAACATACTTGAATACGGCGGAGGCCACAGCCTCGGTCGATGTGACCGGATTGAGTGTGGCCGGATCGGAGGAGACGTAGAGATAGAGGGTAAAGGGATCCTTATGGGAACTGAAATTACCGCAGGTGAGGCAGGCGGCTGCAAGGAGAAGGACCAGGGGGATAGTGAGGATTCTATAGATCATGAGCCTGCCCGTCCCTTTTCAGGAAATAACTTTCTGTTTCCCTCTTCACCAGGAATGACAGCGCCAGAAGCGCCAGAAGATTGGGAAATGCCATGAGACCGTTCATGATGTCGGAAAAGGTCCAGAGTATGTTCAGGCTCTCCTTGGTCGTCCCGGAGATCAGCATGGGAAGCGCCGTTTTGAGCACGGCACCCACGAAGACGAGAAGGACCCAGACGACGCGGTAGGGAATGACGGCCCGTTCGCCCATCAGGTATTCCACGGACTTCTCCCCGTAATAGGACCAGCCCAGAATGGTGGAATAGGCGAAAAAGGTAAGCCCGCCGGAAACGACGATGCCCCCCCAGTCGCCGGGCAGTCCCGTGCGGAAGGCAAACTCCGTCAGCGCCGCGGCGTCTTTTCCGCAGTTCCAGACCCCGGTCACGATGAGCACCAGGCCGGTCATCGTGCAGACGACCAGGGTGTCGATGAAGGTCTGAGTCATGGAGACGAGGGCCTGGCGGACCGGCTCATCGGTCTTGGCCGCTGCCGCCGCGATGGGACTGCTTCCCAGTCCCGATTCGTTGGAAAAAAGCCCCCGCGTGACTCCCATGCTGATGGTATGCTTCACGGCGGAACCGAGAAAACCTCCCGCCGCCGCAGTGGGATGAAAGGCGTAATGAAATATCTGAGCAAAGGCTCCCGGAATTTTATCATAGAAAAGAACCAGTATGACCATTGAAGCCGAGACATAGGTCAGGATCATGAAGGGGACGATGGCTGAGGCGAACCAGGCAATACTGCGAATCCCGCCCAGGAGGGAAACCGCGGTCAGCACGAAGAGCACCAGCCCCACCTGCCAGCGCTCGAAACCGAAGGTGGAGTTCAGCGCATCGGTGAGTGAATCGGCCTGAACCATGTTGCCGATACCGAAAGCCGCGATGGAGGCAAATACGGCAAAAAGAACCGCCAATTTGGGACTCTTTAGCCCCTTTTCGATATAGTACATCGGCCCGCCGCTCATGGTGCCCATTTTGTCGGTTTCGCGGAAACGGACCGCAAGCACCGCCTCGGCGTACTTGGTGGCCATGCCGAAAAATCCCGTGACCCACATCCAGAAGAGGGCGCCGGGACCGCCCGAGGCGATGGCCGTAGCCACACCGGCGATGTTCCCCGTTCCCACAGTTGCCGCCAGGGCCGTCATGAGGGCCTGGAAATGGGAGATATCTCCCTCTTTGTCCGCCCCCTCCCGGCGCCGGATCAGGGCCAGCCGGAGGGAATAGAAGAGATATCGGAACTGAACCCCCCGGAGAAGAAAGGTGAGATAGATGCCGGTACCGATCAGGATGGAGATCAGAGGCACTCCCCAGACGAGATTACGGATGTTAACGAGAACTTCCATCAAGTACCCCTGCCATAGCGTGATTTAGGCGATCCTGTCGCCGGGACCGTTCTTACGTTCTTCCATGCGACACGATGCAGGATATTTATTGCGAAAAGCTTCAGGGCGATATGGTACCGAAAACCAGTGATTCCGGTGCAGACTCGGTACGGTAAACTCCCCCCCGCCAAGGAAAAGGTGGAGGCTCGTCCGAATGCACGGCAAATCTCACTATTTGCTTGAAATTCCTTTTAGATTAAGTAATTTTATCTTAGATTACGTCAAGAAATATTTTGTTTTAACAATATAGAGAATTTTGTATATGGTTTTATGCGGAGAAGGTCATTATCGTACCGGATGATAAAAGGTGAACCCGAAGAAGATTAAAATCGATCTCGATTATCTCAGCCCCAACATCAGCTTCATCTACCCCCTCTATTCCCCGGAGGGGGAGAAGATACTGGAAGCCCGGGTGGTTCTCAGCAGGGAACTCATTAAGGTGATACGGGACAAATACGGGAATGTCGTCTATTATAACAGCGAGGGTCAGAGGGCGGTCATACCGCCGTACCGCATCAAGATAGCCTACAACACCTCCCGCGAAATCATGGAGGAGATTGCCAAATCCGACAAGATCAGCAAGGCATCCTTTCATAATGCCGAGAAGATAGTCGAGGACATACTCAAAGACCTGAGCGATGCCAGCGTGGATGCCATTGACCTCATCAAGGATCTCAAATCCTACGACGAATACCTTTACAACCATTCCGTCAACGTGGGCGTCCTCACGGCTCTCTTCGCCACGCGGTTGAAACAGTTCAGCGATGAGGAGCTTCGCTCAGTAACCCTGGGCGCCTATCTCCATGACATAGGGGAGAAGAGGATCGACAAACAGCTTCTGAATAAGGAAGACCGGCTCGATGTCACGGAGATGCAGAAGCTCAAGAGGCACCCCCAGCTGGGATACGAGATCATCAGCAAACTGGGGAAGGCTCACCCCATCGTTCTGCAGTCCATTCTGTTCCATCATGAGAAATACAATCACCGGGGCTACTACGAGCTGCCCTATGAGAATCTGCCGATCTTTCCCAAGATGCTCTCAATCTGCGACATCTTCGACGCGCTGACCTCCTCCCGGCCCTACCGCAAGGAGCCCTACACCCCCTCCAGCGCGATCAAGTCCATCTTCAATTCCGTCAACAGCCACTTCGACTTTTCCCTGGTCCAGCGTTTCATCAACCTGATGTGCGGTATCATCAACAACTCGCAATACTTTTACAATTTCAACGATCTCTGCGAACTCAACACCATGGAGCTGGCCCTCATAAAGGGATTTTCCCAAAAGGACATGCTCCGCCCGCCGGTAATGGTCTTCTGTAAATTTCTTCGGGAGGGGAACCGCATCAGGGTCAAGTATTATGAAAAATCCTTTCTGGTGAACCTGGAAAAGGACAGCGAACGGAATATCATCAAGATGATCAACAATCCGGCGCAGGTCAAATCCATCATCTCCCGTTTGCAGGAGAAAGACCTGCAGTGATTTATATCTCCCCCTTCCGGTGAAGATTCCACCGGGGGTTGCCGAAGATCCGCTTCTCGAATGCAGCCACACGCTTTTCCTCGGTTTCCGACAGAGATTCCTCGGAAAACTCCAGGTCCAGGACGTCACCGAAGGAGCGGGCGAGTTCCTCGATGAAGACCCTGCGAAAATCGTCTGCCAGAACCGCATCTCCCAGGCAGTGCCGAAGGGTGATGATTCGCGACAGGGGGTTTCCCTCCCCCCGGAAGGATTTTTTGAGGTAGCGGAACATCCTTTCATCGGCATCGAGCAGAATGGTGCCGTGCTGCAGGAGTATCCCCTCGCGCCGGGTCTGGGCGCTGCCGGAGATCTTCCTCCCGGAAACGGCGATATCGTTGATCTCCCGGTATTCCGCGGCAATTCCATAGCGCTTCAACGTCTCCACCAGAGGCCGGCTGATCTTCCTGTAGGAATCCATCACCGTACCGTAGGCAATGCCGCTTTTGAGGGGAAGAAGCACGCTGTAGGTGATTTCCCGGTCATGAAACACAGCCCCCCCTCCGGTAATGCGCCGGAGTATGTCCACCCTGTCCCTCTCGCAGAGTTCCCGGTCGAGTTCCTCCTCGATGAGCTGGAAATAACCGACGGTGATGGCCGGCCGGGCCCATCCGTAGAAACGGACCGCCGGGAGGGAATCCCCCCGGGATACGGATTTCAGAAGGGCGTAATCCGCCGCCATGTTGCGGCTCCCCGGTCCCGGAGGATCGATGATGAGACGCCATTTTTCCTTCAGCATGATTGTTCTGTACTATGGGGAAGGGAGAGCAATCACGCAAGCATTTTTCCCGCATGATAGGAGCTGCGGACCAGCGGACCGGCGAGAACGTGAGCGAACCCCAGGCCCAGAGCCGCCTCCCGGATCCCCTCGAATTCCTCCGGTGTGTAGAACTTCCTGACGGGGAAGCCGTCACTGTCGGACTGCAGGTACTGACCCACCGTGAGGCGGGAACAGCCCGACTCCCTCAGGTCGGCCAGGGTGGAGAGTATATCCCCGAGGGTCTCGCCAAAACCGATCATAAGGCCCGATTTGGCGGGAACCCCCGCAAGGCTCACCCGGGCCAGGACCTCCAGGGAACGCCGGTAATCCCCCCGGGGCCTAAGCTCCCCGTAGAGGGGCCGCGCCACCTCGATATTGTGGTTGATGATATCCGGTGCCGCCTCGATGATGCGGTCGAGCCCCTCCATCCCCTTGCCCAGAAAGTCGGGAATGAGAACCTCGATTCCGATCCCCGGCACCTGCCTGCGCAGGCTTCCGATGACGGCGGTGAAATGACCCGCACCCCCGTCCGGCAGATCGTCCCGGGTGACCGAGGTGATGACAGCGAACCGGAGACCCAGGCGAGCGACGGCCCCGGCGATGCGGTCCGGTTCGTCCTCATCCGGCGGGGCGGGATGGCCCTTGCTTACGGAACAGTAGCGGCAGTTGCGGGTGCAGATCTTCCCCAGGATGAGGAAGGTGGCGGTGCCGGAGCAGAAGCATTCCCCCATGTTGGGGCACCGGGCCTCCAGGCAGATGGTGTTGAGTTTTTCCGACTGCAAGAGATCCCGCACCCTGGAATAGGTCTGCCCGGAGGGTATGCGGAACTTGATCCAGTCGGGGATCCTTCGCCCTACTCTTCCCATTTGAGAACGGGTTTCCGGGCAGCCCCCACGGCATCCACCCGTTTGACGGGTGTCGTCTGGGGCGCCCCCTTGACGAGTTCCGGATCGCTTTCGGCCTCCTTCCGGATCCGTATCATGGTTTCCACAAAGGCGTCCAGGGTCTCCAGGGATTCCGTCTCCGTGGGTTCAATCATGATGGCCCCGTGTACCAGCAGGGGGAAGTAGACCGTTGGTGCGTGATAGCCATAATCCAGAATCCGTTTGGCGATATCGTTGGTGGTGACCCCATGGGGCATGTCCTGATCGCTCAGCACGAACTCGTGTTTGCAGATCCTGTCGATGGGCAGGTTATAGTGCTCCTTCAGACGCGCCAGGAGATAGTTGGCGTTGAGTACGGCGTTCTCCCCCGCCTCGCGCACGCCTTCGGGACCCAGCATCCGGATATAGGTATAGGCCTTCAGAAAGACGAGAAAGTTCCCATAGAAAGAGTGAATGCGACCGATGGAATCGGGCCGATCGTAATCGAGACTGAAGGTTTCCCCCCGGCGCGCGATCACCGGAACCGGCAGGAATTTTTCCAGCTTCTGCGCTACCCCCAGAGGTCCCGAGCCCGGTCCGCCGCCCCCGTGGGGCGTGGAAAAGGTTTTGTGGAGGTTGATGTGCATCAGGTCGAAACCCATGTCCTTCACCCGGGCCTTGCCCATGACGGCGTTGAGATTGGCGCCGTCGCAGTAGAAGAGAGCCCCTTTCGCATGCAGCAGGTCGGCGATCTTGTGGATGTTCCGGTCGAAGAGGCCCAGTGTGTTGGGGCTGGTCAGCATCATGGCGGCCGTGCTGCCGTCCACCATTTGTGCCAGGGCCTCCATGTCCACATCCCCTTCCTTAGTGGAGGGAACCTCCTTCACCTCGAATCCGCACATCGCCACCGAGGCGGGATTGGTCCCGTGCGCCGTGTCGGGGATGAGTATGACTTTGCGGTCCTCCTTCCTCTCCTGGAAGTACTTCTTGATGACCATCACCCCCGCCAGTTCCCCGTGGGCGCCCGCCGCCGGCGCGAGGGAAAAGGCGTCCATACCGGAAATGACGCAGAGGTAGCCGGCAAGCTCATGCATAACTCGAAGAGCCCCCTGGGACATCTCCTCCCCCGCAAGGGGATGCAGATTGGCAAATCCCTCCAGGGAGGCCGTCTTCTCGTTGATCTTGGGATTGTACTTCATGGTGCAGCTCCCCAGAGGGTACATGCCGCTGTCCACGCCGAAGTTCATCTGCGAGAGGGCGGTGTAATGGCGGACCACATCCACCTCCCCGGCCTCAACCGTCTCGAGGCCGGTCCTCATCATGGCCGAAGGTATCTCCTCCTTCACGTCCTTAAACCAGCCGGGAACGGTCACGCCCCGACGGCCCTTTTTACTCTTCTGAAAAATCACGCCCATCTCGGTTTACTCCTGTACTATCGATTATTTGACGGAGGCCTCGTTTTTTTCCACCTTGTATTCCTTGCGAAGCTCCTCCATGATACTCAGGATCTTCTCCTGACTCTTCTTCTGATAGATCTGACGCTTCAGCATATCCCTGACGCTGGCCAGGGGCATGGTGCCCATCTTCTCCTTGTTGGCCAGATAATAGGCCTCGATCTCAGCATCCGTCACGGAAATCTCCTTGCGGAAGCGGCCCCGGAGATAGAACTGCAGGATAGTCTGCTCCTCGGAGATCTTCATGAGTATCTTGGCGTCCCGGTTGTTCTGAATCCCCTCGGCGAGGGCCTTTTTATAAAGGAGTTTCTGTTTGATAAGCTCCTCCAGGAAGGTCTTCTTCTTCAGCAGGGGGTTGCGCGCAGCCTGCACCGCATCCGCGGCCAGCTTGTCCACCTCGGCAAAAGGGACGTTATAGACCGCGCTGTGGTAGGCATAGAAGTAATCGTTCAAATCCTCCGCCGTGATCGTTTCGCCGTCTATCCTGGCCACCCAGTCCTTCTTGTCCGAAGCGGAGAGAATATCCGTCCCCAGCATCAAGGCCGCCAGAATGAGAAGAGCCGCCGCATTTTTTTTCATGGTTTTCACCCCTGTGCAAGATTAATAAAAGTCCCTTCCCGCGCTACAGCGCCTCGATCAGCGCATTTATCTCCTCCGGGCTGTTCATCTCGGTGGTGCAGATCAGAAGACAGTCCTCATAGTCACGGTAATGGGCCCCCAGGTCCACACCCAGGAGAAAGCCCTTTTTCCGGAGATCCTCAGCAAGGGCACGGCTGCCTTTGTACCTCAGGGTGAACTCGTTGAAGAAGGCCCCCTCGTGAACGCGGCGGAATCCTTTAGCCAGAAGCCTGTCCCTCAGATGCACCGCCATCCTGTGATTGAGCCGGGCCAGATCGGACAGGCCGCTCCCCAGCAGGCTCAGGTATATGACGGATCTGAGGGCGCACAGCCCCTGATTGGTGCAGATATTGGAGGTGGCCCGCTCCCGACGTATATGCTGCTCCCGCGTCTGCAGGGTGAGTACATAGGCCTCCCGGCCGTCAGCGTCCGTGGTTTTCCCCACCAGCCGGCCCGGCATGCGGCGCACGAATTCCCCCCGAGCCGCCAGCATCCCCAGCATGGGACCTCCAAATCCGACGGGGTTCCCCAGGCTCCCTGCCTCGCCGCAGACGATATCCGCTCCCAGCTCACCGGGAGACTTGATCATGGCAAGGCTGAGCGGCTCGTTTACCACCACGATGAGGTAGGCCTTTCCGGAGTGAACCACCCCGGCGATCTTCTGCAGATCCTCAATGCAGCCGAAAAAGTTGGGGCTCTGCACCACCACAGCGCTTGTGTCGGCGTCCAGTTCGCACTCCAGGGCTTCCGCGCGGCAGCACCCTCCCTCTGAGGGGAACTCCTTCAGGTTCAGGCCGTTGGCCCAGGCATAGGTCTTCAAGACGTCACGGTAATGGGGATTTACTGATTCGCTCATCAGCACCCTGCCGCGGTTGTTGCTCCTCACGGACATCAGGACGGCTTCCGCCAGGGACGTCGCCCCGTCATACATGCTTGCGTTGCTCACCTCCATACCCGTCAGACGGCAGAGCATGGTCTGGAACTCGAAGATGGCCGTCAGGGTCCCCTGGCTTACCTCAGGCTGATAGGGAGTGTAAGCGGTGTAGAACTCCGAGCGGATGGTCAGCTGATCCACCGCTGCGGGAATATAATGCCGGTAAGCCCCGGCACCAAGGAAGGACGCGGACAGCCCGTTGGACGCGGCCGCCTCCTTGAGGAGGAGATCCGCCTCCCTTTCGGAAAGCGCGGCGGGAAGGGCGAGGTCATCCTTAAGCCGCAGGTTTTCAGGGATATCGGTAAAGAGGTCCTCGACGCTCTTGACCCCGATGGCGCCGAGCATCCTGCTCCTGTCTTCTTCTGTATGGCTCACGAAACTCATAGCGTTCAGTCTCCGGATTCCAAATGTTCGGCGTAGGCTTTCTCATCCATCAACTCGTCCAATTCCTCCTTGCTGCTCATTTCGATTTTAAAGATCCATCCCTCCCCGTAGGGATCGCTGTTGAGAAGTTCTGGAGAGTCCTCCAGCTTCATATTGACATCCACAACGCGCCCGCCCACGGGAGCGTAAACATCCGACACCGCTTTGACGGATTCCACTACGGCGATCTGCTGCCCCTGCTTCACCTCATCTCCCTTCTCGGGGAGCTCCACGAAGACGATGTCGGTCAACATCTCCTGGGCGTGATCGGTGATTCCGCAGGTCACCACGAAATCTCCTTCCAGCCTGGCCCACTCGTGGTCCTTGGTGTATTTAATGCCTTCCGGTATTGAACTCATTGCGCTCCTCCCTGTTGGTTATAATCGTGATATGATGACATGCGTCCCGAAACGGACGCCCTGCACTTGCTATGTCTGCTAACCGTTGTATTTGTAAAAGGGCCGCGGGGCGATCCGCGCAGCCACTGGGTTTCCCCGTATGATGATCTCGATCCCGTCCCCCGGGGAAACGGAGCCGGTTTCCACCAGGGCCATCCCCAGCCCCTTTTTAAACGTAGGCGAATAACCGGCGCTGGTGGAAATCCCTATCTCCCGGCTCTCCTTGTCGATCCGGCAACCTTCCCTGGGGATACCCCTTCCGGTCACCTCAAAACAGACGAGTTCCCTGCCGGCACCTTCCCGTTTCTGCCGGTCGATCACGTCCCTGCCGATATAATCCTCCTGTGAGCTGACGATCCAGCCCAGGCCCGCCTCGACGGGTGTTATCCCGTCATTCAGCTCGTGCCCATAGAGGGAGTAGCAGGATTCCAGCCGCAGGGAATCGCGGGCCCCCAGGCCCACGGCCTTGATGCCGTATTCGGCCCCGGCCTCCATCAGATCACGCCAGAGCAGTGGCGCCAGATCATTGCCGACATAGAACTCGTATCCGTGTTCTCCAGTATACCCCGACTGGGATATCTTGATCCTCTTTCCCCGGTAATCCCGGTGACAGAAATGGAAGCGGGGAAGCTCCTCCAGGGAGGAATCCCCCATAGCCCTGGCCGCAATCTTTCTGGAGAGCGGTCCCTGAAGGTCCAGCTTGGAGGTCCTGGCGGACTGGTCGTCCAGGATAATCCCGCCGGCCAGGTGTTTTTTGAACCACTGGAGGTCTCTTTCCAGCGTCGAAGCGTTGACCACGATGTAGTACTCCGTATCGGAAACCATATAGACGAAGAGGTCATCGATGACCCCTCCCTGTTCGTTGGTAAGACAGCTATACATGGATTTGCCGGGCTCAAGTTTGGAAAGGCGCGTGGGGATGAGCCGGCTGATATAGGCCGCTGCCCCTTCACCCTGAACGAGGATCTCCCCCATATGGGAGACATCAAAAAGCCCCGCCTTCTCCCGGGTGGCATTATGCTCCTCGACGATGGAGCTGTACATGACGGGCAGTTCCCAGCCGGCAAAATCCACCATGCGGCCGTTCAGTTTCAGGTGTTCCTCATAAAGTGCGGTTTTCATTATCGTTTCATTCTCCTCAGTCCAAAATCCACGGCGCGAAGCAGGGGATCATAAACCTCGCTGACGGCGGGGCAATAAGCCATCTCCACGCGGGTCATGTCGGCAAGGGGTATGCCGAACTCGAGAGCCATGCTGATTAGATTGATCCGGTCCGCGGCGCCCTTTTCTCCTACTGCCTGGGCCCCGAGGATCTTTCCGCTGGAGCGGTCCGCCAGGATCTTAACGGTGATGCCGGGATTGTCGGGAAAGTATTCCGGCAGGAGGGCCGACTTGATCTTTCCCGGCTGGGGATCGTACCCGGCCGCCCGGGCCGCGGCGGTATTGTATCCGGTGCCCGCCGCCTCCAGCCGGCCGATCCTGGTCACGAAGGTTCCCGCGCTTCCCCGGTATTCCTCGTTACCGCCGGCCATGTTGATCCCCGCCAGGGTGCCCTGCTTGTAGGCCGAGGTGGCAAGCTTGGCGGCCAGCTCCCTCCCGTCCAGGACGGACCAGCCGGACAGGCAGTCCCCCGCCGCGTAAACATCCCCCCGGGAAGTGCGCAGATACCTGTCCGTCATGATGCCCAGCGGTCCGTATTTCAGCCCCGACTCCTCTGCAAGGCCGGTTTCAGCCAGGAAACCGGCGGCGAGAATCCCCAGGTCCGCCGGTATCCGCTCTCCGGGGATTCCGACGCCCTCCAGGGCATCACCCCCCAGGATTTCTTCCACGACGGTGCCCAGACGGAGCATGATGCCCCGCTCCTCCAGATGTTCCTGCACCAGCCGGGCCATGTCCTCATCGAGAACTCCGGGCAGGACCTGTTCCTTCATTTCCACAACCGTCACATTATCAAGGTGCTCCCGGAGGGCCACGGCGGCCTCCAGCCCGATGGCACCGGCCCCGATGACTACGGCAGCCCGGGCCCCCTTGACCCTGCCCGAGATCCGAGCCAGGTCCTCTGCCGTGGTGAGGGTAAAGAGTCCCTTCCCCAGGAGCGCTCCGGCGTTCTTCACCGGAGGCACGACGGGACGGCTCCCCAGGGCAATGAGGGCCCTGCTGAACTCCACATCGATCTCGACACCGGCGGCCAGGGCCCGTATGACGTTGCGGTCCCTCTCGATCCTCAACGCCCGGGCCATGACTTTTTTCACCCCCATGCGGTCCAGATGTATGTTCTGGCAGATGTGGTCCGCCTCGACAACACCCTCCAGCGCATAGGGCAGCCCGCAGGGATGCATGAGGTCGTATTCCTTGGGATCGATGACGGTGATTTCCTCGCGGGGATTGATTCTCTTGAGGGACATGAGAGCCGCATACCCGGCGGAACCGAATCCAATGATGACTGTGCTCAAAGCTGACTCCTGAAGATTTTTTCCCGGCTTATGAAGAACGCGCTTCCTCTATTTGAAGAGGCCCGCGAAGTGATTGTAAATCAGGTCCGCCTGTTTTTTATCCCGGCCTTCGGAGATGATCCTAAAGATGGGCTCCGTGTTGGAAGAGCGCAGATGAACCCATCCTCCCCGAAAACGGGCATCCTTCGTAAAATCGATCCGCAGTCCGTCGATATCCGTCGTTCGCTCGCCGCGGAAACTCTCCTGTATCTGCCTAAGGCGCCCCTTGCTGTCCCCTGCGCCTTCAAGGCTCACCTTTCCCTTTCGCATAACGTATTGCGGCAGATCCGCCACAAGCCCCGAGAGGGTGCTTTTTCGCCTGGCCATCATCTCCAGCACGTATCCGATCCCGGCCAGGCTGTCCCGTCCTAGATGTATCTCCGGCGAGATGACGCCTCCGTTGCCCTCGCCGCCGATCCGGGTCTCCCTGCGCCTCATCTCCTCCACGACGTTTATCTCCCCCACCTTCGTGCGTTTGCAGGAGACGCCGTATCTGCGCGCTATCTCCTCCACCGTCTTGGTCGTGGAGAGATTGATCACCACACGCCCGGGAGCGATTGAAAGGAGGTGTTCCACCACTAGGGAGATGGTGTTCTCCTCGCCGATGGGACAACCCCGCTCGTCCACGAGGGCAAGGCGGTCGGCGTCAGGGTCCTGGGCCAGTCCGATGTCGGCCCCTTCCCGGACCACAGCTTCGGCCAGGTCCTTCAGGTTTTCCGCCAGGGGCTCCGCTCCGCGGGGAAAGGGTTTGTTGATGTCGCAATAGAGGGGGATGACCGTGCATCCGAAATGACGCAGCAGTTCCTGGGTTATCAGCGATCCCGCACCGTTGACGGAATCCAAGACAAGCCGGAATTTCCTTTTTCTGATGTCCGCCGTACGGACGGACGCGAGAATTTTTCTTATATGCGCATCGAAGGGTTTATCATAGATCGTACAATTCCCCACCCTGTCCCATCGGGGATACTCCGGGGAAGTTTCCATGCGACTGAAGATCTTTTCCATCTCAGCGGCGTTGAGGAAGGTACCCCGGCCGCTCACCAGTTTGAAGGCATTCCACTCGATTGGATTATGGGAGGCGGAGATGATCACGCCCCCGGCGGCCTTCAGCTCTTCTACCATCAGCTGCACGGTGGGCGTAGGCACGACTCCCAGGTCTATCACGTCACAACCTGAGAGCATCAATGCCGCCTGAAAACCCCGGGCCACGGCGTCCCCCGTCGGGCGGCTGTCCCGTCCCATCACCACCGTTCCCCTCTTCACCTGGAGGGCAAAGGCGGCGGCCACCCGCACGATGAGCTCCGGCGTCAGGCTCTCACCCACGACACCCCGGATACCGGAGACGCTCTTCATCAGGGGGGCTTTCATCATCCCCTCCGGCTGCGGCGGGTCTTCTTTCGCTTGACCCCCCCCTCAACAGCGGGCTGATCCTCCCGGGCCTGTCCCTTGTGCAAAGGACGGCTCTCCGAAGCGGTCGACAGTATACCCCCGGTGCCGAACTGCTCCCCCTCGGCATGATATTCATTGCCGATGGCCCGGTATTCATACTCCTCCTCTTCTTGGAGCACTTCCCTGACCTGCACCTTCATGAGGAACTCGATGATATCCTCCTTCATGCTGGCCAGCATATCGTTGAAGATGCTGAACCCCTGCAGCTTATATTCCACCAGGGGGTTGCGCTCGCTGTAGCCCACGGTCCAGATACCGTCCCTCAGCTCATCCATGGAGAGAAGGTGCTCCCTCCACTTGGAATCGATCACCTGCAGGGTGATCATGCGCTCCAGGGTCCTCATGTTTTCAGGGCCCAGTTCCGCCTCTTTGGCCTCGTAGCTTTTTGTCAGACGGGTCTGGAATTCCTGCGCCAGATCCGATCTCTCGATGTCGATATCATCCAGATCAACCAGGAACCGGGACTTGGTCCAGAGCTTGAGCCCTTCCACATCCCAATCGCCGACCTTTTTCATTCCCTGCGAAAAGGTATCCACCCCGCCCTCGCAGATCTCATCCATGTACTCCCTTATCTTGTAGCTGATGTCCTCGCCCTCGAGGATTTCATTTCTTTCCTTGTAAATGAATTCCCTCTGGGAGTTCATAACGTCATCGTATTCCAGCAGGTGCTTCCGTATTTCGAAGTTACGCCCCTCCACGCGCTTCTGGGCGTTTTCTATGGCCTTGGATACCATGCGGCTCTCGATCTCCTGGCCTTCGGTCATGCCCAGACGCTGCATGATGGCGGAGATCCTCTCGGAGGCGAAGATCCTCATCAGATCGTCTTCCAGGGATAGATAGAACCGGGAGGAACCGGGGTCCCCCTGACGTCCGGATCGTCCTCGGAGCTGATTGTCGATACGCCGGGATTCGTGTCTTTCCGTTCCCAGTATGTGAAGACCGCCGGCAGCCACCACCTTCTCATGGTTTTCCGTCCATTCACGTCCGACACGGAGGATGTTGGCCGCCTTGTGCTTGTCCTGTCCCGTCATTTTGTTGGATATGACCAGAGCCATCTCAAAATCCCCGCGAAGAACGGCGTTTTTAAATTCGTCCCAGGCGGCGGCATCATGGACGGGAATATGGCTCTCCAGCTCATCGGTGTAGGTTCTCCGCCCCCCCAGAACTATGTCGGTACCGCGGCCCGCCATGTTGGTGGCGATGGTCACCGTACCGGGACGTCCCGCCTCGGCGACGATGTTGGCTTCCCGCTCGTGGAACTTGGCGTTCAGAACATTATGCATGATCCCCTTCTGCTTCAGCAGATGGGCAAGGGTTTCGGACTTCTCGATTGATATGGTACCCACCAGCACCGGCTGTCCCTTCCGAGAAAGGGCTACGATCTCGTCCACTATGGCGGCAAATTTCTCTTTCTCAGTGCGGTATATTTTGTCCGGATAGTCATTACGAATCATTGGGAGATTGGTGGGTACCACCACGACATCTAGATTGTAAATCTTTTTGAACTCCACCGCTTCCGTGTCCGCGGTACCCGTCATCCCGGCCAGCTTGTTGTACATGCGGAAGTAGTTCTGGAAGGTGATGGTGGCCAGCGTCTGGCTCTCCCGGGCGATGGTGACGTTCTCCTTCGCCTCCAGGGCCTGATGCAGACCGTCCGAGTAGCGGCGACCCGGCATGAGACGGCCGGTAAACTCGTCCACGATGATGACCTCGCCCTCCTTGACGATGTAATCCACATCCTTCTTGAAGAGGGTATGGGCCTTGAGGGCCTGATTCACGTGGTGGACCAGTTCGATGTTTTTGCTGTCATAGAGATTTTCAAGTTTCGGCAGACGCTCTACGTGTTTCACCCCCTCCTCCGTGAGCAGGGCGTTTCGGTCCTTCTCGTTTACCTCGTAATCCTTGTTGATGATCAGACTGGGGATG
>CALCJG010000284.1 GCA_937967705.1 uncultured Spirochaetia bacterium | reverse complement strand
CCATCATCTTCATTCCCATACTCTTTACCATGCTCTTCGTTGGGGGGGCGGACATCACCCACCTGGTGGCCATCATCAGCATTGCCGCCATAGCCACAGTTTTCCCCATGATACTGACCTATCGGGAGTGGATTGGGGCGCAGGAATCAAACATCATTCTTGATTTCTTCAAGGATATTGACCTCCTCCTCATAGTTTCAGGCGTCCTTCTGCTGATCTCCCTTGTGACCTTCGCCCTGCATTTTTTCCTGGTAAAACAGTTCTATCGAAAGATATATATACCCAGCATTGTCTTTTCCATGGGTCTCTTTTTCTCCGTAATCATTCAGAAATACCTCAAGGATTATCAGAAAAAGAGAATCCTGGTATTTCTCAACCCTGATCTCGATCCGCATGGATCCGGCTGGAATGTGATCCAGTCCAAAATAGCCGTCGGTTCAGGGGGATTTCTGGGCAAGGGATTTCTCAGCGGAAGCCAGGCTCAGCTGGGTTTTCTCCCGGAAAAATCCTCGGACTTCATCTTTTCCGTTGTCGCGGAGGAATGGGGATTTATCGGATCCACCTTACTTCTGGCACTTCTGGCCATTGTGGTCATCCGGGGAATGCAGATTACTTTTGAATCGAAGGATAAATACGGCGCACTGATCTCCAGCGGGATCGTGGCCATCTTCTTTTTTCACATTCTCATCAACATCGGTATGGTTCTGGGGATTATGCCGGTTACCGGACTTCCCCTCACCTTTGTTTCTTATGGAGGCTCCAATCTCCTCATGGCGATGATGGCCGTTGGCATTCTCATTAATATACGCATGAGGAAATTCGTATATTAATACGCTTCCACCTCCTAAGCTTATACGCCATCATTCATAAAAGGGCCCCATAATCAGGGGCCCTTTCCAAACTCCGCATAATTCATCTTCTCAGCTTCTTAACAATCGAGGCTACATGCCTTCCCTGAAACTGCGCAGCCAGAAGCTCGTTCTCACTGGGCTGACGTTCCCCTTTCCCTCCTGCGATGGTTCCCGCTCCATAGGGCGAACCACCCGTTATCTCATCAATTCTCGTCTGCCCCTGAAAAGTATAAGGGAGTCCTACGATAATCATACCATGATGCAGAAGTGTCGTATGAAAACTGAGCAAAGTCGATTCCTGTCCCCCGTGCTGTGTGGCCGTACTGGTGAAGACACTGCCCACCTTGCCCACCAGGGCCCCCTTCTGCCAGAGCGGACCGGTGGAATCGAGAAAGGCCCTCATTTGAGCAGTCATATTGCCGAAACGCGTTGGGGTCCCGAAAATAATGGCGTCGGCTTTATCAAGATCCTCCAGAGTTGCCACGGGAACATGACTGTACATTTCTGCAGCCGATGCAATCCCTGTTGCCTTGAGTACGTCCTCCGGCAGGGTTTCCGGAACTCTCTTGACAACCGGCTCTACTCCTTCTATCTCATTGACTCCCCTGGCTACAGCCTCGGCCATTCTGTAGACATGTCCGTAGGCAGAATAGAAGAGAATTAACACTTTCATATTTTACTCCTTCACATATATTATTAAGCATATTAAATAATACTGAAATATCTTACCTCCGTCAAGATGCATTCCGGTCATTTCCGTATCAGGATAGATTCTTCAGAGAATCTTCCATATCCTTTGAAAGGGCCTCAATCCCCTGATTAATGGTTTCCATGTCTTTCGTAAGAGCCTGAGTTCGGTCGGCTATGTTTTTTACCTCCTGAGCCAGCACATTGAAACCCTTTCCGTGCGCCCCGGCACGGGCGGCCTCTACCCCGGCATTGAAAGACATTATCCGCATGCTTTTAAAGATGTCGTTGATGGCAGCCAGAAGATTGCGGGACTTCCTGGTCTCCCCATGTATTTTCTCCCGTATGCCTATGATTTCCCGAATGATCTCTCGGTTAATTATTTCCCGGTTCTCCTTCATGATTGTAAACAGCATTAAGGCAATGCGGCTGCTCATCAACTCGGTCCCCTCAGCCATATGTTTTTTTATCTCTGCAACTACATCTCCCGAGCCAGTTGCTTCTATGATAAGATCAACGGAAAATGATTCTATCGTCTTATTGAGAGCAGTGGCGGTTATGATTCCCCGATTGCGAGCCTCGGCAAACGCCGGTGCATTCGCTCTCTTGTCCACGATATAGATGATCTCGCAAGCCTGACTCCCGGCCAGCATACCCAGCAGTTTGCTTCCCCCCATGCCGCCGCCGATTATACCCACACGAAGAATCCCCATGGAACGATCTCCCGATAATCCACCCATAACCCACCCCGGCTCCCATTCAATGCAGATCAACCTTTATTGGAAAAGCAGCTCATTCATCCTTTGACAACAGATGATCTATATTATCACACCCCAAGACATTATTCCACACATTTTTATCCCCCGTTCTACTCAGCTCAATAGCCATGCTTCACTGTTTTTCTGTATGCCTTCACTAAAATTAGCTTGCTCCTATTCGAAAAAACTGCAACTATGCCGGCATCTATTCTGATAGAAATATATATTTTGAGGATTCATGGCAACAGGGACTATTCTTCTCACCGGAGCCGCAGGTTTTATTGGACAAAAGACAGCCCAGCTTTTAATAGACCGGGGATGGAAAGTTGCGGGCATGGACAATCTAAACGATTACTACGATCCCCGATTGAAAAATCACCGGCTGGAACAGTTGCTGCCCCTTAAGGGCTTCCGTTTTTACCAGGGGGACATTGAAGAGTACAACTCTCTTGAGGAGCTCTTCAGGGAAAACCGGTTTGAAGCCGTAATCAACCTGGCGGCAAGGGCGGGCGTGCGTTACAGTATTGAGAACCCCCATGTCTATATGAGCACCAATGCTCAGGGCACTCTTAATCTCCTGGAACTCATGAGGAAATATGGGCCGGGGAAGTTCATCCTTGCCTCGACCTCCTCCCTTTATGCGGGGCAACCCATGCCCTTTACGGAGGACCTTCCCGTCAATACACCGATTTCTCCCTATGCCGCCTCTAAGAAAGCAGCAGAACTGATGGCTTATACCTATCACAACCTCTTTGGTATGGATGTTTCCATACTCCGGTATTTCACAGTCTACGGTCCCGCAGGCCGCCCGGATATGAGCCCCTTCCGCTTCATCAAACTTATCGACGAGGGTAACCCCATTGAACTGTTCGGAGACGGAACACAGAGCCGTGACTTCACCTATGTAGATGACATAGCGGAGGGGACCATAAAGGCCCTGGCCCCCCTGGGATACGAGATCATCAACCTGGGAGGCGGGAAGAATCCCATACCCATCAGCCGGCTGATCAGCGAAATCGAGGATAATCTGGGGAAAAAAGCCGTCGTCGACCGCAAACCCTTTCATAAGGCCGACGTCAAGGACACCTGGGCGGATATATCCAAAGCGGGTAAACTCCTTAGCTGGAGCCCTGAAGTTGATTTTTCGGAGGGAGTAAGACGGACCACCGACTGGTATCTACAGAACCGAAACTGGATCAGGGATATACGACTGTAAGGAGAGGAAACCTCTATCGTGAACACCTCGGTTAAAATCGGATCATTGACTCTGAAAAACCCCATCACCGTCGCCTCGGGAACGGCGGGCTACGGAGAGGAGCTTGCCCTTTATACTGATATCTCCCGCCTGGGTGCCGTCTTTACCAAGGGTCTTTCCCTG
>CALCJG010000283.1 GCA_937967705.1 uncultured Spirochaetia bacterium | reverse complement strand
CCGGACATCATCAGCGGAATGATCTCGAAGGTTGTCGGCAAGATAACGGAGACTGAAGAGAAGGCGGCCCTCAAGCGCAACATCCTGGAGCAGCTGAACATCGAGATTCAGAAGAACGATTACCATTCCGACGAAAAGGAGACCCTTGCCAGGGAGAGAAGCCGCTGTTCGGATAATCTCAGGGGAATCCAGTCCCACAAAACCCTCCTCACCTTCCTTCTGGAGCTCATGGAAGAAGCCCTGGAGCGAAGAGAGGAGAAACAGCTCTCCCGCCTGGCCACCAGGGCCCGGGAAGTATTCCATTATCTCACCGACAACCAGTATATAACCGTCATTGACGACAACATGCTGCGCTCCTTCATCCGGGACAACCGGTACGGAGACGATTTCAATCCCTCCCTCATCCATCTTCTTCTCCTCTCCGTAAAGGTCTCCATGACCGATTTTCTAAGGGAAACCGGCCTGGATATCCCCTTTATCATTGACGACCCCTTCCTGTTCATGGACGATGACCGGGCCGAGCGGTTAAAAAAAGTATTGAAGGAAATTGCGGAAAGCCGGCAAATTATCATTTTCACCCATGACAGCAAGATCAAAGACTGGGGAACTCGCGTAGAACTTTAGGAATGGATAAAAACGGACAGTTAAATTTCTCCGACGACCCTTTCCTCCTGGCATGCAATACCGCCTATCAGCTCATCGAGGAGGGCAGTTTCAGCGAAGCCCTGGGGCAGATTGACGAATGGCTGGACAGGGACCCGGATTACCCGGGGCTGGCGGATATTTTCCGCACGGCCCGTTTCTGGGAGAACCGCATGAAGGAGATGGAACACCTGGACAAGGGCAAACTAAGGGCGGATTTCCTGATGAATCAGTGGGAGGAGTTCATTCGTTACGCCCGGGAAAAAGGGATAGAGGAAACACCCTCCTACCGGGCCGTGATGAAATTCGTCTTCTTTTCCGCCTCGGAACATTATAAGATCGCTTTCATGAACCGTCAGAGCACGGTGGACAACTTCGATCTCCTGCTGAATCTGGGGATATGTTTCGTCACTCTTGAGGAGTATAAGCACGCCATTGATACCCTGGAATACGCCCGAAGCTCCTACCGCAGCAGCGCCAAGCTTCTCTCCCTGCTGGGAGAATCATTCTTCCACGACAACGAGATTCCCAAGAGCCTCGTTTTCTTCCGGGAGGCCTTTTTTGTCGACCCCGCGGACATCGACCTGGGACTCCTCAAGGCTAAGCCCATAAAGGAGCTGGTCAGGATCTGCCGGGAGAAGAAGCCGGGTGCCGACGAGCGGGAGTGGATTCCCATCTTCGGGTATCTGGAAGACCTGTTCTATGTCAAAAGACAGATCAACTCCCAGGCCGTCGAGGCCATCAAACGGGAGATATATACCCTTGAGAAGAACTATCAGAAAATGACGCCGGAAAAGGCCCAGACCACCAATATCATCCCCCGGCTGATCAACAAGTACCTCTGGATGCTGGACTACTTTGAGCATCAGAATTACGATTTCACAAGCATTACGGAGATACGCAACCATCTCATCAAGATGGATAAAGACCTCTTCGAAGACCATTTTATGAAAGAAAAACCCCGTCCCTGATTTTTTTTGTCTTTTTTTCCCCATTCCTGTCACTTATAATAGACAGTAACCCGACGAAAGACAACGCTGATCATCAGGAGAGATGCCATGTTTTTCAAAAAAAACAAGAACGCCCGGAAGGAAAACCGGCGCAGCCCGCGCTACAAGCTCTATCAGTCCTCCTATTACCTCACCGAGAACGGAGGACAGGCCGTGACGGATGAATGCTGGCTCAACGACATCTCCGATGGGGGGGTATCCCTGGATTCGAGCAAAGACATCCCGCCGGGCCGCAGAATCACCGTACTCTATAAAATCGGCACGAAGGTGCGCCGGGAGGAAGCCGTGGTCCGGCGCTGCGGTAAATTCATCCATCAGTGGCGCTGCGGGTGTGAATTCACCGGCGAGGATACCGAACGTTCCCGGATCCTTGAGGATTACTACAGGGAAAAGGAATAGCATCCCGGCTGAAAAAACTCTATCCGGGTAAAAAGATTTTGCTGGACACCGACGTCCTTTCTCATAATCATGCGCCATGCACCGGAAATCTGTTTACATGTTCAAAGCGGGACTGCTTATCCTGGCCGCTGCTCTCCTGACCCTCTGCACCGAACAATCCCTCGAGGCTGCAAAAAAGGAGAGCGGCTATAACCTTTTTCTCCTTCCCGATTCCGCCGCCGCCCTCGGACGGGGGGGAACGGGAATCGCCACCGGGGGGGTGGATCTTTTCGACATCAACCCCGCCTCCATTGCCTCGTACGACGGCATGGCCTTCAGCTTCCAATACGGTACCTTCTCCCAGGGATTTCTCAATCCCTCCGCCGCTCTGGCCCTGCCGACCTCCTATGGAATATTCGGCGCTTCGGTCCGGTACTTCAGCACACCTGCGGAAAAGGCCGGAGACTTCGAGAAAGCCTCCATGGCGACCCTGGGCGGCTCCAAGGAATTCTCCGAAAACCTCTCTTTCGGCATTTCCCTGCGTCTCTTCCAGGGAACTCTGGCGGGCAGTACCCTGCAATATAAGGGGCTGGGAATGGGGGCCCTCTATCATGTCCCCTGGGAGAAAAGCTTTGCCAAGGGATTCGGCCTCTTCAATCCCACGTTCGGTTTGACGGGTCAATACGGCAGCTATCAGGAGAAGGAGGACGATACAGCCAACTTCAATCAGGGCACCTTCGGCTTCCATCTGGGATTTTACCGGAGCCGCCTATGGTCGGTGGGATGGTATCAGGAGATTTCCTACCTGCAGGGGTACGGCGAGTGCCCCGTCAAAACAGGGATAGAATCGCGCTACGGTTCCTACCTGCTCTTCAGGGCGGGAACCATACTCCCGCAGTCCTATCAGTATGGGGATCTGACCCTCGGGGCAGGCTTTCGTCTGCAGACGGAACATGCGGATATGACCGTGGATTACGCCCTGGTCCATTACAGCGGCAGTCAGTTCATCCATCGCGCAGGAATCACGATTAAACACAACCGTCTGGACACGGAACCCCCGGATACGGAGGTCACTCCGGACCTCAAATTCTTTTCTCCCAATTATGACGGGATTCAGGACTTCGTTTTTTTCAGGCTCAACGTGAGCGATGCGAGCCGGATCAAGGGTTGGCGTTTCCAGGTCTTGAACGACAAAAACCGTGTTGTGAGGGAATTCCGCAGCTCCCAGAGGGACATCGAGACTGATTTGACCCCGATGCGTTTTGTGATGCGGCTGTGGCAGAAGCGGGAATACCTGGCTCTTCCCGAAAGACTGCTATGGGACGGCTGCGATGTTCACGGGAATGTGGTACAGGACGGACGCTACCGTTTCTCCTTTACCGCGTGGGATGTCCGGGACAACATAGCCCTTCTGAAAGAGGGACATGTCTACGTCAACAACACCCCCCCCTCGGCAGAAATCCATTCCGATCAGAAGTATCTGACCCCAACCGGCGCTTTGAACGCTCTCAAGATCCATCACAAGATCATCCGTCCCTCCGATGGAGAATGGCAGGCCGGTTTCATCAACGAGGAGAACAAGACAGTCCGCAGTTACTCTTGGCCCTCCAGTGCGATCCCTGACAGCCTCTCCTGGGACGGCAGGGATGACGACGGAAAACCCTGTCCGCCGGGTTCCTATAGCTATTTCCTGACCACCCGTGACAGGTCGGGGAATATCATCCGCAAGGTCATCAAGGACCTCTGGATTACGGTTCCCGATAATTATATCGGCCTCAACCTCCCCGACGAATCCTTCTCCTTCCGTTCGGGAAAACCCATGAAGATACAAGTGGAGGCCCCCGCGGCCAAATCCATTTTCCGGTGGAACCTGATCATAGAGGACCGGAAGAACAACACACTCCGCCTTCTCAAAGGAGACGCTCTTAACCAGGACATCAGCTGGGACGGGATGGACCATGAGGGCCAGTACCTGGAGGACGGCGTTTATCACCTTTCCCTCTTCGCTGTTGACAGAAAGGGGATTCTGCGCAAATCCCTTCGAAGAAGCGTCATCATAGACAACACACCTCCTAATCTCTCCCTGGACTACAGCCCGGACCTCTTCTCCCCGGACAGGGACGGGAAAAATGACATCCTTACGATTTACCCACGTATCCAGGACAACAATGGCATCAAGGAATGGCTGCTGAATATATACTCACCCAGCGGGGAGGTTTTCAAAACCTTCCGGGGATATTCCTCTGCGACGGACCGCATCAAATGGAACGGGAAAGGCGTCAGGGAGCTGACCGTACTTTCCGCTGCGGAGTACACCATGGACCTGATAGCCGTGGACAGAGCGGGCAATGCCTCCCGGTCCCGAAAGATATCCTTCCATACGGGAATTCTGGTTGCACCCTCGTCCCGGGGCTTCACAATCCGCGTCAGCACGCTGGATTTTACCGGGGTCAACACCATCGAATCGAAGAAGGGCCGCAGGAGCCTGGATATGCTGATCGATACGATCCGGCAGTACAAGAACCATGAGATTATCATTGAAGGCCATACCGATGATGTGGGGGAGGAGGAAAACAACCTGAAGATATCCGAGGCCCGTGCCCGCTATGTCATGGAGGAGCTCATCAAATCCGGCATTCCCAAAAGGAGAATGAGCTTCCGGGGCATGGGGGAAACCAGGCCTGTCATCCCCGACACCAGGACGGAAAGCCGGATCCGCAACAACCGGATAGAAATCATCCTCACGGAAACCTCCCTGGAAGACTGATGCTCCTCTTCTTCTCCGATCTGGACGGGACCATCCTGGATGACCGGTATGATCCTGGAAAGGCGATGGAGGGTATCCGCCTTCTCAGAGAGGCCGGGATCCCCCTGATACTCATCTCCAGCAAGACCTTCGAGGAGATGTGTCCCTATCATAAATGTTTCAGCCTCGACAGCCCCCTGGTGTTCGAAAACGGGGGGGGCATCGCCCTGCCGCGGGTATCCGGCCCCGGTTTTGACCTGCAGATAACGGGAGCCGGGATCGACGAGCTCGAGAGAGCAATGCCGTTTCTCAGGGACATACTGAAAGAGGACCTCAGGACCATCCGGGAGATGTCGATTGAAGAGATCGTTTCCCTTACGGGCCTTCCGCCGGAAGCGGCAGAAACGGCAAGGGTAAGGAGGGCCTCCCTTCCCTTCGTTTTGCCTTCAGGAAGAAGGGTAGGAACCGATTAACTCCGGGAAGCTTGCTTCTCCCTGAAAGCGAAAGCCCTGACGGTTACCCGGGGAGCGCGTTTCTTCCATC
>CALCJG010000282.1 GCA_937967705.1 uncultured Spirochaetia bacterium | reverse complement strand
TGGCGGCCAGACGACGGGAGAAGGGGCGGACCGCCGCAAACTGGGAACTCACGGCCTGATATCCCCGAAGGGTCATGAAGCCCCACTTCCCCCCTTCCCTGTAGGCGGCGAGCCCTTCCGAATAGTTTTGCAGATCCTCGACGGTTTCCACGCTGACTCTAATCTGCCGGGCGCAGCCGGGGTCCAGGGCCAGCAGGAGCAGTAATCCCGCAGCCAGTGATAGCAGCCTCTTCATGAATCGACCTCCTGGAATGTTTAAGAGGAGTATACCCCGGGAAAGGACAAATGTCCATTCCCAAACGGGGCAGATTTGTAAATTTTGGAGGGATCGGACCGGGAGGGCTCATCCCGGCCCGGGGTGCACCTTACAGTCTGGGTCTGAAGACCAGAAGCAGGGCGGGGAGTACGAAGAGATCCCCGATCAGCGCGAAGAACATGGAGAAGGCGGTGAGCATGCCGAAGGCCTGGGTCGGCTTGATGGAGCCGAGGATCAAGATCAGGAACCCGAAGAATAGGACCACCGAGGTGATGATGACGGGCTTCCCGGTGTCCCGGAAGGTCTTCCGGATGGCATCCTCCATGGACTCGCCGGCGGCAATATGGCGCTTGAGCCAGACGATGATGTGTATCGTGTCGTCCACCGCTATGCCTATGGTGACGCTGGCGATCATGATGGTGGATACGTCGAGGGGAATGCCGAACCAGCCCATGATGCCCAGCGTAACCGCGATGGGAAAGAGATTGGGGATCATGCTGATCACCGTCAGCCAGAAGCTCCGGCAGACGAAATACATCATGAAGAAGATGATGACAAAGGCGGAAAGGAAGCTCTTGATCTGGCTCTCCTTGAGGTTGAACTCCATGTTGAGATACATGGAGGAGAGGCCGGTTATTTTGTAGTCAAACCCCTTGCTGAGATTTTTAGTCATATAATCAGTAATGTAGTTGTGATATTCCTTTGCCGTCTCGTTGGAGCCCCAGCGGGACTGAAAGGATAGCCGGGCCTCTTTGCGATTGAAGGAGACGATTCGTTCGAGGACCTCCCGGTCCCCAAAGGCCTCGAAATAATCGATGATCTCCGTCTGCTTGTCCGGGATTACACGGAATTCATCCCTCCCCTCGTTGACGGCCTGGTGTATTTCCTTGAAATAGTCCGCCAGGGAAAAGGAGGTGGAGTAGTGCTTGATGCTCTTCATCAGGTCGGACTGTATCCGGTCGAGGAGCCGCAGGCTCTCCGGGTGGGTGAAGTCATGGTCGCTGTCCTTGGCCTGGAGGAGCATTACGAAGGGGATGGTTCCCCCGAAGTTGTCCTCGATGAAGTCGATGTCGGATTTGATGCGGTTCTCCTCCGGGAGATAGTTCATCGTATTGGTTTCGAAATTGATCTGGAAAGCTCCGATGATCGTAATGATCAGAACCAGTATCAGTGCTGCGATGACCGCCCGGTACCGCTTGATGTTGAACTCCGAAAGGATATTGAGGAATTTCAGGAAGCGGGAGGATTCCCTTACCGTCAGGATCTCCGCCTCGGGGTTCTCTCCGGCTGCGGATTTCAGCGAGTTCCCCTTCAGAAGGATCAGCATGACGGGGATGAAGGTCATGGTGAGGAGGTAGGCGAACATCACTCCTATCCCCGCGTAGATGCCCAGAACCTTTACCGGCCGTATGGTGCTGGTGATGAAGGAGAAGAATCCGACCGCCGTGGTGAGGCTCGTGAAGAGGCAGGGCAGCCAGATGGTTTTCAGCGTGTGGGATATCACATCGTCATGATTGTCGTGCAGGGCGGTGGCCTCGCGGTAATGCGCCAGGATGTGTATCGAGTCCGCCACGGCGATGGCCAGGAGTATGGCCCCCATGATTACCGTGACCATGTTGAAGGATTCCCCCATCATGGAAAAGAATCCTATGCCCCAGACCAGGGTGAGGAGCAGATTCATCTGGCACAGAAGGGACAGAGAGATCTTTTTCAGCATAAAGGCCACCACAATGAAGATGAGGAAAAAGGTGAGAGGTGTGAAGACCAGAAAGTCCCGGCGCGAGAGGACGTTCAGCTCCACCTCCACGTAGGGGACACCGGCGAAGTGGAGCCGTACCTGGTCCCCGGCGATCGTGTGGCTGAAGTCCATGATGTTCTGCAGTATCTCCCGCTTCTTTTCGTTGTCCTTCAGGGGATTGAGCTCTATCAGAATGGCCGTGGTGGTGCCGTCTTTCGAGACGAGGCTGTTGACGATGACGGGATTTCTCAGGGCCCTTTCCCGCACGTTCTTCAGGACGGTTTCCGTGAGGGCGCCCTGGGGAACGATGCGGGGGAATTTAACACCCTTCCTGTCTCCCACCGCCTCCTTGGCCTCGGTGAGGCTGAAGACCCGTTGTACTCCTTCGGTATCCTTCAGCTTAAGGGATATTTTCCTGATGATTTCCATGTTTCTTTCCGTGAAGACGTCCTTATCCTTGAAGAGGATGACCGCCATTTCCTCGTTGCCGTATTTTTTCTGGAAGTTCTTGTAGAAGGCCAGATTGGGATCGTCCTTTTCGAAGAAGATGTCAATATGGTTGAAGAATTTCTGCTGGGTGAAATAGTACCCCAGGGGAAGGGAGAGCAGTACCAGGAGTACCATGATGTACTTGTACTTCCGGATGATCACATCAAAGATTTTATTCATATACCCTCTTGTTTTTGAAATGGTTTTTCACAGCCTGCCTGCCGGCAGTCTCCCTCAGGGAGGATCGTAATAGTCGAACTTGATCCAGTAAGGCTGGCCGCTGCTGCCGGTGTTTTTTCCCTTGCTTATGGTCTCGATGGCGGCGGGGATGTAATAGGTGCCGTTGGGCACCGCCACCGAGCCGTAGCCGGGAATGACTATGGAGCCCGTGGTGACCACGTACTCCCGGTTGTAATAGCCTATAACGTCCTCCGTGTCCAGCTGGCCGTTGCCGTTCTTGTCCAGAATGGCGAAGAGATAGGCCGTCTCCGTGGCGCCACTGTACTGATTGGTGGCTCCCTGGATGAGCGGGTCCGGTGCGGCGCTGTTTTCGTAGACGATAATCTCCTGGAAGAGCGCGGGAAATAGCTTCAACTCCCGCATGGCGCTCTCGTCGAGAGTCGGATAGGGGCCCGAGGTGACGTGGTCGAACGCAGGGGGCTTGATCACGGTGGAGCCCAGGACGTAATCCATGTCGATGGAAACGTCGATCTTGTCCGGCCTGATATTGATGTCCACGCCGTTGACGTGAACGCTCAGGATAACGATCTGGGCCGTATCCGCGTTGTAGCTCTCAATGCTTCCCCGGTCCAGGGCGAAGAGTATGCTCGATTCGAAATCATACATGATCTTGTTGGTGTTGAATTCGAAACCCTCCTGAGGCACGGGATTGACCCCCACCCTGAGTTCGAGGAAATAGGAGTAGGTGTCGTTGTTCTGAATCATCCCCAGCTTGTCGCCCTTTGTGGGATAGGGGAAGCCGCCGGCGTTGTCCCTGTCCCAGAGTGTCGCCACGATCACCCGGTCGCCGGGGAGGAGGTCGGTCTTCGAGAGATCGATGTTGAAAGTGAACTCTCCGGCAGGCATGCGGTAAAAGTATTTGATTGCCGAAGCGGGATCATTGAAGAGAACCTCGGGGTTGTCCACCTTCATGACGATAAGGTAGAGCGGGGGGGAGGAGGCATTATAGCCCGAGGGGACGGTAAAACAGCCCTTGAGGGACATGGCTATACCCGAGGGAACGGGTACCGTCATCGTGAAGTCTATGTCCTTTCCGGGATTGTCCCCCTCGTAGACCGTGAACTGTGTGGGCATGCCGTTGGTTTCCACCGAATGGTATCCGATGTGATCCCCTGCGTCCACAAGACCGTTGCGGTTCCGGTCAAGCACGGCTATCATGCTGACCTTTTGTACCGGGGCGTCGTAGCCGTAGGGCATGATGCGGAGGGTGTAGGGAAGGGAGGACGAGCTCTTTTTTAGACGGGTGTAACCGATGACGGCATTGGGATCGAGCCCGCTCATGTCGGAGGATTCTATCACCCCGGCGTAAGCGATCAGGAGAACGTCTCCGGCATCCGTTCCGCCTATTGTTCCTGAAACGCTGGCGCTGTAGGAGAAGACCTCACGGCCGATGGTGAGATCGAGATTTTGGTTGGCTCCTTCCTTCAACGCATAGCCCGTTTTCAGGCTGGAGGGGTTGAAATAGAAACCTATGAAATCCCCCTTCTTGGGGTAGGGGATGCCGTTGATGTAACCGTTGTCAACAAAACCAATGATGTAGATCTCGTCACCGGACTTCAGGCCGTAATCCGTCAGGTCCAGGTCATAGGTCATGCTGGACTCGTCTATCCCGGCGATCGTCACGATGCTGTTTTCCGGATCATGCTCGATGGCCTCAACGCTGTCCGTCCGGGCTATGGCAATCAGTGTGGGTCCGCTGATCCTCTCCCCGGGGGAAGTGATGCTGACCCGGCCGGATATGGTCACGGCCTTATCCTTATCCCCTCGGCCGCAGGAGACAAGGAGGACCAGGGACACAAGGACAATGAGGATATTTCTAATTGTACGCATATCGCACCCTCCATGTCACGATGTCGTTATCCCTCAGGTAATAGAATACCGAGTTGTTTTCGCTGAAGCCGCTGCCGGACGTTGTCTCCCCGGACCGGATGGCCGCATAAGAGAGGCTGAAAGTCAGGCCGTTCTGGAAATCATAAGTCAGCTGAGGCCAGAGCACATAGCCTGTCCTGTCGGTGTCGAAAATCCCGGTCAGGGAAACCTTTATCCGTCCTTTGAAGTAACCATCCTCGAAACGGCAGGAGATGATCCGGGTGATGAGCGGTTCCGCCAGCTCCCGGTCCAGGTATTCCGATTGATGCCACTCGAAGGTGAAGACCGTATCGCCCTCATGCCCCTCGATCAGCCTTTTCATCGGGATGAAATAGTTGAATCCCGTCGAGTAGGAGATGTAATGGGATTTACGGGTCTCGTAGGGGAAGCGGAGGTCCCGCAGATTGTCGGTATCCTGCTCCACTCTGCCACGCTTGTCGGGGGAATAGGCGGCCTCGGCCTGCACCACGAATTTGTCCTTTTTCAGCGAAATATCCATGCCCGCCATGGTCACCGTGTGATACTCCGGCATGATGGCCAGAGCCAGGGGACGATTGGGCAGGATGCGGGTTCCCCGGGGCACCAGAATCGGTTCTTTGTCTGGGCCGTGATAGGCGCTCAGCGACATGTCCGCCCCCTTGATATTGCCCGAGAGGCGGGCCCCACCGCCGAAGTTCCGGGGTGTGATGTCCAGGCCCCGGTTCTCCTCCAGCAGGATGGGCAGCCGGTCGATCTTGGAATCGATGGCCCAGAAATTGCCGGAAGGAGCGACGGCCATGGGGACGTGTACGGGGGCGAAGACCGTCTCCAGGGTAAAGTCTCCCAGAAAAAGCATGACCGACAGGGCGGGGATTCCCATCTTGAACTCGTCGTCGTCCCGGAAGAAGAACTCCCGCATGTCGTAAGGATTGAAGTAGGATGTCGGATTGTAGACATCGGCGGTGCCCCAGCCGAGAATCTGATTGCCGGCCCTGACGCGGAAGGCCTCCCGGTCCAGGCTCAGGTAGAGCTCGTTGAAGCTGGCCTCGCTGTAATGGGAGGAGAGGCGCAGGTTCCTGTACACACGGCCCTCACTGCTGTACTGGTAATCCCTCCCCAGCCGGTCTCCCAGAAAAGTGGACTGTAGATAGATGTTGGATGTGGTAAAGAGATAGAATTCATCGGTCCCGTATCGGATTTTGGATTTGTTTCTCAGCTCGCATTTCTTGTAGGCCTCCTCCGTCTCCTGATCCTTGTAGGTGCTGATGAAGTTTTCCAGCTCGACGAAACCGCTTATCTTGAACTCCGCCCGGCCTTTCTCCTCCCCTCCGGCATCCTTTTCGGGAGACTTCTCATCGCCCTCCTTGACCCCTTCCGCTGCGGGGGGTACGATGACCGGAACGCCCTCTTTCTTGACCTCCGGGGGCTTGATCTCCCCGGGGGCCGCCTTGTCCCCTTTGCCGGTCTTCCCTGCCTCTTCCCCTGCTAGAAACAGATTGAGCGCCGGGGAGGGGAAGGAACTCAGCAGAGGGGCGGCTGCCAGTATGCCCCCAAAACCGGGAAAGGAGAGCAGCAGCCATGTCCCCATCCCCAGGAGCAGTGATTTTCCTTTTAATGGTCTCATCATTCATCTCCTGATGCCGTTGAGAATGACGTTGGCCATCATCCTGGACATCTCCTCGTCGGAGTATTTGTTCATGCTGATGGCGGGAAGCACCCTGAGACTGGAAAAGAAGGATATCTGGGCGATGAGAAACTGTCGGGCGAAGAAATCGTAGTCAATGTTTTTTAAGAGTCCCTGCCGGGCCTTCTCGAAGAGCTTTCCCTGGAAGATGGTCTGTCCGAAGGCGAGGAGGTTTTCCAGAAGCTTGTTGGTGTTGACCCCGCCGAATTCGATCAGGTCGATATAGACGATGCGGTAAAGCTCGTGATTCTCGTCCACGGTCTTTTTTATGGAGAGTATGACCCTGTCGATGTTGAAGGGGAAATCCTCGGCGATCAAGAGAAAGGTGTCCGAGAGGGATTCCTCGATCTCCCGGGAATCAAAGATGCTGCGGAAAAGGTCCTCTTTGCTTTCGAAATGGTTGTAGATATTTCCCAGGGAGACCCCCGCGATTTGAGCAATCTCCCGAAGCCCTGTGGCGGCGTACCCTTTCTGGGAGATGAGGGTTTTGGCGGTTTTGATGATACGGTCCTTGCGGGATTCCAGTTCCTGGCTCATGGTATGTCCTGTCCTTTGCGACGCATGGATGAAAAAAGTGCGAAATTTGATAAATTATGCTTGAAAAAAACAAACGTTCGTTCACTTATAAGGTATAACATTTTATAGGAACGTCAAGAGGGCGTATCCTTTTTTGGAGGGTTTTTTATGAAAAAAATGATATTGACACTGTTTTTTATCTCCCTGGCTCTGAGCGCCGCTCACGCCCTATCAGGTCGGGAAATCATGGAGAAGAGCGACAAGCTGGAAAAACCCAAAAGCTCCTCCAGCACAGTCCTGATGGTGATCACCCAGGGGGGGGACACTGTTGAGAAGGAATTCGAGATGATAAGCAAAAAGCGGGGCAACAGGGACAAGGTGCTTGTTAGCTTTACCCGGCCGTCGCAGATCAAGCTGTTGACGCATTCGGAAAAGGGCAAGGAAGACAATCAGTGGATCAGGATGTCCGGCGGTAAGATGAAGATGATCTCGTCCTCGGAGAAAGACCAGTCTTTCGTCAACTCTCATCTCTATTATGAAGATTTAACCTCCCGGAACATCGATGATTACGACTACAAGTATGTGGGTGATGCCAAGGCGGTGGATGCCGACTGCTATGTGGTGGAGTCTGTCAGGAAGTCCGGCAACCGGGTCTACAGCAAAACGGTGCTCTATGTGCGCAAGGCGGATTATTTTGTGGTCCGCGTGGACATCTACATGAAAGGGAAGTTCCATAAGTATCTGGAGAACCGGGATATACGGAAGGTCTCGAACATCCTAACTCCCTACACGGTCACCATGACCATGGCGGATGGGAGCGGAAAGACCGTCATGACGGTCAAGTCCCTGAAGTACAACATGACCCTGGCGGATTCCAAGTTTTCCAAAGAGGCCATACGGTAAGAATGTCATTCTATCCGGAGCGTCTTGATGCCGCCTAGATCCTTGATTGATTCGAAGAGGGTTCTTATGCTGAAATCCTCGTCCAGGCGGCAGCTCATCCGGATCTCAACGGTCTGATCCTCCATGAATTCCGTGATGGAGGTCTGGCGGATGTCCACGTTGAAGCTCTTGACAGTGCCGATCACCCGCTTGGCTTCCATCTGTTCGGAGCGGAAGACGATGGTCAGTATCCGCAGATTTTTAGGCTCCACCAGCCTGTCCTCGATGATCTCGAAACCCTGCAGGATGAGGATGAGCATTACGGTGGCGATGCCGCCGAGCAGATAGAATCCCGCACCGAAGGTGAGGCCGATCCCGGCGGTGGTCCAGAGGGAGGCCGCCGTGGTGAGCCCCCGGACGTTGAAGCCGTAACGGAAGATGGCCCCCGCCCCCAGAAAACCTATGCCGCTGATGACCTGAGCCGAGAGACGCCCCGGGTCGGCTCCCGGGAAGAGGCTACGGAATTCCAGGGGGATGTAGATTGAGGCGAGGGTCATCAGGCAGGAGCCCAGGGCCAGAGCCATGTGAGTCCTCAGCCCGGCGGGCTGATAGTGGCGCTGGCGTTCCAGCCCGATAAGCAGTCCCGCAGCAACAGCCAGGGCCATGCGCAACCCGGCGTTGACCGGCGAGAGTATGTCAAAGCCGGTCAGGGCATCGGTCATATCGTTTTTTCCTTTAAAAGGGTTTTGAGCGCTGCCAGCTGTTTTTCGATCTCCGGGCGAGCGGTGCTTCCCGCCGAGAGTTTACGCTCCGGGGAGCTTTCCGGATTCAGGACATCACCCACATCCTCCCCAATTTTGTCCGAAAATTGGCGCAGCGTGTCCGCCGAAAGACTGAAGAAGTCCAGCCCCTTTTCCTCGCAGTAACGTACGATTTTACCGGTGATCTCGTGGGACTCCCGGAAGGGGACGCCCCGGCGCGCCAGGTAATCCGCCAAATCGGTGGCGGTGGAGTAATTGCTGTAAACGGCCCGCCTCATCCTTTCGCGGTTGACCGTCATGGTGGAGAGCATCTCGTTCATTCCCTCCAGACAGAGCTTGACGGTATCCACGGAATCGAAAAAGGGCTCCTTGTCCTCCTGCATGTCGCGGTTGTAGGTCATGGGCAGGCCCTTGAGCGTCGTGAGCAGGGAGACGAGGTTGCCGTAGAGGCGGCCCGATTTCCCCCGGATGAGCTCCGCCAGGTCGGGATTGCGCTTCTGCGGCATGATGGACGAGCCCGTGGTCACCCTGTCGGCCAGGCGTATGAAGCCAAACTCTGACGAGGACCAGAGGACCAACTCCTCGCCGAGACGGGAGAGATGCATGCCCAGCACCGCGGCAAAGTAGAGGAAGTCCAGCAGGAAGTCGCGGTCGCTCACGGTGTCCATACTGTTGGGGGTGATGCCGTCGAAGCCCAGTTCCCCCTTCAAGAAGTCCCGGTCGCTGGGGTAATTGACCCCCGCCAGGGCCCCGGAGCCGATGGGGAGGAGCCGGGCGGCCCGGGCGGCGTTTCCCAGCCGCCGCAGATCGCGGGTGAGCGACCAGGCATAGGCCAGCATGTGCTGGCTGAAACGGACCGGCTGGGCCACCTGCATGTGTGTGTATCCCGGCATGACGACGTCCAGGTTGGCCTCGGCCTGGGCGATGAGGGTGTTCAGGAGCCCCCTCAGGAGTTCTTCAATCAGGACTGCTTCATCCAGCAGGTACAGACGTATGTCCAGGGCCACCTGGTCGTTGCGGGAGCGTCCCGTATGGAGCTTGCGGCCCGCCTCGCCGATGCGTTCCGTGAGGCGCGCCTCTATGTTCATGTGTATGTCCTCCAGGGAAAAGGAAAAGGGGAAGCTGCCCTCGTCTATTTCCCGTTCAATCTGCCTAAGACCCTCACCGATGAGACGGTGCTCCTCGGCGGAGAGTATCCCAATATTTTTCAGCATGGAGGCATGGGCTAACGACCCTCTGATGTCCTGACGGTAAAGCCGGCGGTCGTACTGAATGGACGAGGAAATGCGTTCCGTTATTTCGGAAGGGGTCTCCTCGAATCTCCCTCCCCAGAGTTTTTTTTCCCCGCTCAATGTTCGGCCCCCCTGATAAACTGGTGTAATGAAAATGTATACTCATAAATAGAAAGATCCCCCGGGGAAGTCAAGGAAATTATTTTCCTGTTACGGCCGTGTAAAATTATCTGAGGACATCTGCATCGTTGCTTGTCCGACAATACGGTTTTTTGAAAAATGTTAACTCGGTGTAAAATAGAAGTCAATATGCGGAGCATTAGCCCATTAATAAATGACAGATGAAAGGTATGGTGATTAATGTATATCAGGTTCATTGAACATAGGAGTTGCGCGCAACATATGAACCGCAATGCTTTTCCCTTTATAATCCCTGGGGCATGGTCATGAAGAGGGGAGAAGTCAGGAAGCAAACAATTGTTCCGATAAGGAGGATACTAATGAAACTGAGAAAATATGCAGTTGTGTTTGTTCTGTTGTTCGGTCTGCTGTCCCTGCCAGCGTGGGAGAGGCTGAATGCTGAAGAGTCGAGTGTGGTCGAGGTGCCCGTATCCCTCTCCTATTACAGTACCTACTGGTGGAGGGGTATTGAGCTGAATGGTAAGAGCAACGGCGTCATATGGCCGGGGCTGGGGGTAAAGTTCCCAACTGTCGGGCTGGCACTCAAAGTTGCCGCCGGGATATCGCAGGACTATGCCCAGCAGAGCGACAAGAGCACGGAAGAGCTGAAGGCCAACAAAAAGTCACAGAAGACCCTGACGGAGATGGATTATGGAATATCCTATTCCACCGAGTTCGCCAAACTTGTTGCCTTTGGTATCGGCGTCATGTACGTTCACTATCCCTATTACGATGCGGCGGATACGGAGACATCCAAGGCGAAAAATCCCTCGTTCTGGGAAGGTTCCCTCTCCCTGGGGCTAAAGGTGCTTCTAAATCCCACAGTGGAGTGTTTCTATGATTATTATGTCGAGGAGAACAACGACAAAAATCCAAGGAATGAGGATTATTATGTAAAGCTTTCCCTGACGCACAACCTCATCGAGAAGGACGGATTTTCTTTCTACATAAGTCCCTGGGTGGGGTATTACAACAATGCCTATCTCAAGAGAAAGGGATGGAGCGATGCCGGGGGAACCGTGGGAATCAAGAAGGATCACGGAAAGGCCTCCTTCGGCGGCTTCGCTTCCTATGCCCGTTCCCTGGACAAAGATTTCCAGCTGGAATATGCCGGGATCGGGAGACTGAAGAACCACATATGGGCGGGCTTCGATATGGGCTATGCTTTCTAAGGGAGAGAAAAAACTCTGTATACCTCCCGCCGTCCGTCGGCGCAGAGGTATGCAGAGCATCCTTCCCTTTATAATAAAAAATCTCTGATCAAATCAACCGCATCGCGAAAAGCCGCACATCCTGCAGACTGAACATCCGGATTCGAACTCCAGAGGTCCATGGCAGTCGGGACAGACCCCAACCATCACCGTGTCTCCGCCCTTGCCGTTGGTTTCGGCCAGGTTCTTGGCGGAATCGTTGTCCGGAGCCGTCTTGCGCGAATCGCTGCCGATATAGCGTTCCATGGCCTTGGCGATGGCGTCGGAACAGGAATAGATTCTGCCGCCCTTCTCCCATGCCTGATTGGGACAGCGGACACCCTTGAGCTGCTTGATGATCTGCTCGGGCTGAATGCCGCTGCGTAATGAGAGGGAGATGAGACGGCTTACCGCCTCGGTTTGGCTGGAGGCGCAGCCCCCGCCCTTGCCCATGGCGGCAAAGACCTCGAAGACCCCCTGCTCGTCCTCGTTGATGGTAACATAGAGGGAACCGCAACCCGTGCTCATCTTTCTGGTGGAGCCCCAGGTCACATCTTTCCGGGGACGGGGTGATATGATCGTGGGGATTCCGGGCCGGTTCTCCTCTTTTTCCCTGTCCTCCCGGGCCACCTCCAGAACCTGGGAATCCCGTGAGCCGTCGCGGTATACCGTCACACCCTTGCATCCCGTCTCGTAGGCCATGAGGTAGACTTTTTCGATATCCTGTTCGGTGGCGCTGTGGGGGAAGTTGACGGTTTTAGAAACAGCGTTATCAACATATTCCTGAAAGGCGGCCTGAATTCGGATGTGCCATTCCGGGGAAACGTCGTGAGCCGTAACGAATATGCGCTGTGCTTCTCCGGGAACATCTTCGTTGTCCGAAACGGAGCCGGTTTTGGCGATCTGTTTCATCAGGTCTTCCGTGAAGAAACCCTTCTCCTTCGCGTAGGCCTCGAAGAGGGGATTTGATTCCACCAGCACGTTGTTGTCCAGCACGTTCCTTACATAAGCCAGTGCGAAGATCGGTTCGATCCCGCTGGATGTGCCGGCTATGATGCTTATGGTGCCCGTGGGGGCTATGGTCGTCGTTGTGGCGTTTCTGAGAGGTTCCTCCCCCCTGGATGCGAAATCCGAGGAAGGGAAATTGAGGAAGGCTCCCCGTTCCCGGGCGAGATGCCGTGAAGCCTCCCGGGATTCCTCCTGTATGAAGGACATGATCCTGCGGGCCATGGCCACGGCCTCTTCCGAATTGTAGGGAATTCCCAAACGGATGAGCAGGTCGGAAAAACCCATGATTCCCAGGCCGATCTTGCGGTTGGACAGGGTCTTTTCCCGAATCTCCTCCAGGGGATATTTGTTGAGATCAATCACGTTGTCCAGGAAGTGTACCGACAGATGAGTGAGTTCCCGCAATTTGCCGAAATCGATCTCCCAGACACCGTCCTTCTGTATTAAAACCTTGTTCAGGTTGATGGAGCCGAGATTGCAGGATTCATAGGGCAGAAGGGGCTGTTCCCCGCAGGGATTGGTGCTTTCGATGAGCCCGATCTTTTTCAGGGGGTTTTTGTCGTTGATGCGGTCAAGGAAGACTATGCCCGGCTCTCCGTTTTTCCAGGCCATCTTCACGATGAGATCGAAGACCTCCCGGGCCTTGAGCCTCTGCACCGGCTGATTGTTCCTGGGGTTGATCAGCTCGTATTCGCCGTCAGATTCCACGGCCTCCATGAAGGCGTCCGTCAGTGCGACGGAACAGTTGAAATTGGTCAGGGCGGTGTTGTCCCGCTTGGCGGTGATGAAGTCGAGAATGTCGGGATGGTTGACGCTCAGTATGGCCATATTGGCGCCGCGGCGGGTCCCACCCTGCTTGATGGTTTCCGTTGCCGCATTGAAGATGTTCATGAAAGAGACCGGGCCGCTCGATACTCCCGTGGTCGTTTTGACCATGTCGCTCTTGGGGCGAAGGCGGGAGAAGGAAAAACCCGTTCCCCCTCCGCTCTTGTGGATCAGGGCCATATGCTTGATGGCATCGAAAATCCCCTCCATGGAATCCTCCACGGGAAGGACAAAACAGGCAGAGAGCTGATTCAGGGATCGGCCTGCGTTCATGAGCGTGGGGCTGTTGGGGATGAATTCCAGATCCGCCATGGCCTCGTAGAAGGCATCGGCGGTCTGACTCACCTCGGAATCATCCCGCCCGTAATAATAATCCGCCGAGGCGATGTACCGGGCTATGCGCTGGAACATCTCGACCGGTGTCTCTATAATCTCTCCCTTGTCGTTCTTGGCTAGATAGCGCTTCTCCAGCACGATCAGCGAATTTTCCAGAAGTTCAGGTTTTTTTGCGGATTTGAGTTTGATTTTCTGCCATGGGATATCCCTGGCCTCGGTGTTGACGATTGTCTGTGGCACTGATTGAATCCCTCCCGTTATTGATTCATTCTTATGATACGTCTTGTTGAGTCTCTTCGGCAACTATTATTTATTTTGATCTCATGTTAATCGGGTACAATCGCTCATTTCCCCCTGCCCGGAGGAGAGATGATGACGCTCTTCCCCATTAACAAATGCCGGGCTCATGACCCGGTCTGTACGGCGGACTTGAAACCGGAACGGCCGGGTTGGATCAGTTCCCGGCAACCATACGATAAAATTGTGTGAAGAGGTACCGGGAATCATGGGGTCCCGGACTTGCCTCGGGATGATACTGTACGGAAAAGAGGGGTAACCGCTTATGGTGCAGCCCTTCCACGGTGTTGTCGTTCAGGTTCATATGGGTGATCTCGACATCATTCAGCTGTCTTACGGATTCTTCTTCCACGGCAAAACCGTGGTTCTGCGATGTGATCTCCACATGCCCGGTGCGTAAATTCTTGACCGGCTGATTGGCCCCGCGATGGCCGAATTTGAGTTTGTAGGTCCGTCCTCCCAGACCCAGTGCGATGATCTGATGTCCCAGACAGATGCCGAAGCAGGGGATCTCCTCCCGGACAATATCCTTCACCAGGCCTTTGGCATGAGTAACAGCATCGGGATCTCCCGGTCCGTTGGAGAGGAAGATGCCCTTCACTTTTTCCCGCAGCACGTCCTTCAGGGGGGTCTCCCCCGGGAAGACCTTCAGGGAAAAACCGCTCTTTTCCAGCAAACGAAGGATGTTTGTCTTGACCCCGAAGTCATACACCGCCACCAGGGGTTTGACCGGATCTGAGTTTCCGTAGGTGTAGGGTTCCCGGCAGCTTACCTGGCCCGTAAGATCCAGACCGTTCATGCTGGGATGGGCGAGAAGCCGCTCCCTGGCCTCCTCCCTCCGGAAAAAGATGCCGCCCCTCAGGGCACCCTTATCGCGGATATACCGCGTCAGCCTGCGGGTGTCCACTCCCTCTATGGCGGGGACCCGGGCCGCCTTCAGATATTCTGAAAGGGTGCTGGTGGACCGGAAATTAGAGCAGGTTTTGCTGTATTCCTTGACGACGAAGCCTGCAACCTGCACGCGGTCGGATTCTACGTCCTCGTCGTTCACGCCGTAATTGCCGATCATGGGGTGAGTCATGGTAATAAGCTGCCCGTTATAGGAGGGATCTGTCAGAATCTCCTGGTATCCGGACATTGAGGTATTGAATACGACCTCACCGAGAGAGTCCTCTTCATGTCCGAAACTGAGTCCCTGTAATTCTGTTCCGTCTTCTAATATAAGGTAGGCTTTCTTCTGCATTGTTATATCCTGAGGCAGGCGTGGTGCTGCCGTGTTTGTCGAAGGTCAGTTGTCAACCTGTACAGCTCCTGGGAATTATGCAGGTTTCCGAAATTAAAACCGGGCCGCCCCTATTGTCAAATAGAAAATGAGGATTCCGTGTAAAAATCTTGTGAACTTTACCAGTTTATGGATTCCAAGGGGATGATATGGAGATGGGTTTTATCGTCGATGTAATTGAGGGAATGAAAAATGGAATCGGCAAAGCGGGGGAGCTCCTCCCGGCCCTGATTAAGCAGAACGAGACGGAAACGATTGAAGCCGTTGCGGTCCCGCTCATTTCTGCCGCAAAGCACCAGGGAGGGGATCAGGGAAAAGAGGGCCTTCACGTCATCTACGGGAACGGTATATATAAGAAGACGGTTCCCGATGTTGATCCTTCCGTGCAGGGTGATGTCGTTCCCGGCCCGGGCGAGGGGTGTGTATTCGATTTTATCGAAAACGTCCTCGGAACAGCCGCACCCCAGCGTGTTCCGGGCGAAGTCCTTGATGGCTAGCGCGATGTCCTCTGTTGCCGTATTCATGGGTTCCCCCTCAGTTCAGGTTGCGCTTCCGTGCTTCGAGGAGATAATCGATGGCAATCTCCGTATCCCCTTTGAGCAGATGGCAGAGGCTAAGGGATACGAGACTTCGGGTATCGCTTTTGTCTCTGGCCTTTTCTCTCAGGGACCTTATCTTTTCGTTAATGGACCCGTATTTATCCGTATAGATCTCGACAGGGATGGATTTGATGAAATCGTCGTAATTGGCATAGCCATCGGAAAAGGATTTGATGAATTTAATCTCGCTTGTGAACTCGTTGACCCGGTTCATCTGATAGAGTGTGTTGGCCCGGAGCTTCCGAATGCGGTTGTCCCGGGAGTTGAGAATGATGATCTTGTTGATGAGGGTCAGAGCCTCGTCGTAACGCCGGCTCTCGTAGCAGATGATGGCCATGGCGGTAAGTGCCGCCAGGTTGTCGGGCCAAACCGCAAGAACGTCGGTAAAGCATATCTCCGCGGCCTTGATATTGCGCAGGCGGCTGAAGCAGAGCCCCATGACCAGCGTCGAGAGGGGAAAATCCCTGTTGATCCTTCGGGATCTGTCCAGAGCGAGAACGGCCTTCTTGAATTCCCCCCGGCGATAATGGATGCTCCCGATATTGAAATGAATGATGTGGTCCTCTCCCAGCTTCAGGGCTTTCTGATACCATTTCATCGAATCATCAAGACGGTCGAGCCTGGAGTAGAGGGATCCCAGGTTGAGGTAGGCCTCCTTAAAGCGGTTGTCCTCATCTATGATGGCCTCATACTCCTGCAGGGCCTGTGAGACCTGGCCCTCCTTTTCCAGAAGCTGAGCCCGGTTGAATTTTTCCTCAAGGGATGAAATCATATAGCCATCCTTCGCTCTATCTTTTTGCGGTGATGTCACCGAAGGGCAATGATCCGGTTGCGGCCGGTTTCCTTGGCCTTGTACAGGGCCCGGTCCGCCCTTTTGATGAGGGATTCCTTGTTGCTGTCCCTGGTTATGTCGAACTGCGCCACTCCTACGCTGACGGTGACGTGCAGTGTTTCCTCCTGACCGGGAAAGGCGTGTTCCTCTATCCTCCTGCGGAGGCGGTTGGCCACTTTGGCCGCGTTTTCCAGTTCCGTTTCCGGCAGAATGGCGGCAAATTCCTCCCCTCCGTAGCGGGCCGGAACGTCAGTCCTCCTCAGGGATTCCCTGAAGATGCGGGCGGTTTCCTTGAGGACGATATCGCCCTGCTGATGGCCGTAGGTGTCGTTAAACTTTTTGAAATGGTCTATGTCCGAGATGAGCAGCGACAGGGGAGTTTCATAACGCTGGGAACGCTTGATCTCCTCGAAGAGACGCTCCTGAAAGTAGTGATGTATGTACAGGCGCGTCATGCGGTCGAGGGTAGCCATGAGGTAGAGGCGTGAGTTCTCTACGGCAATGGCGGCAAACCTGGCCAGGTCCCTTAAGAATTCGTGTTCGTCCTGGGAAAAATCCCCCCCCCCGATTTTGGATCCCAGCACGATGATGCCGTTTATGGCATCCTTGGATTTCATGGGCACCACGATCTCCGGTTCCAGCCGCTCCAGGGCGGTCATTTCCTCCCGGAAAGCCTGGTTTTCCCTGAGCAGGGCATATCTGTGGGGAGTGGGGTTTTTCTCAAAATAGCTGATGACGGCATCATCTTCATTGAGTACGATCATCGTGGGATCGAATTCCTCGTCATATCCCTTGGCCATGTGAATGTAGTAATTGTTCACATCGATGTCCACCTGGAGTATTATGGAAACCTTTTCAACGAACATCTGACCGATACAGCTGTAAAGGATGGATTCCACGAGACTCTGAAAGTCCAGATTGGAGGAGAGGCTCATCCCCAGTTCAATGAGGTTATGGAGGTCATAGACCTTCTTTTCCAGGGCTCCCAGATTCTGGCCTGATGGGAAAGATATGTTGCTGTCATCGTGATTCATTGCCTTTGCTCATTCCTTGAGTTGTTCTGTCTTACTGTCCCGGCGCATACAATCCCTCTCCGGATTATTAAGAATAGTATTCCAGACAGGTTGATCTGACAAGCATTATTCATAAACTAAGAATATTCGGTCTGACTCCAGCGTACCGGTCTCATATGCTCTCTCAGATGAATACGGTAATTTACTGAAAAACTATTTTATTTCTGGTATATTATATATCGGAAGGGAAAAATCTTTCATAAAGAAAAATCAGTTGCGGGTGCTTATTCGGCTTTGACATGAATGAGTGAAGAATTGAATAAAAAAAGGAACCAAAGCTGCCCCTTTTGGGTCTAAAGTGTAATTCTACAAGGGAGGTTTTGAGAGTGAAAAACTTATTATTGACTATACTTACGGGAGCGGCGCTGATCCTGGCAGGAACGGGTCCTGCGGATGCTCAGATGAAGGGAAAAGGGGGCCGTGGCGGGATGAGCGGTCCAGGCATGCACGGTCAAGGAAAAGGATGCGGCCCTCAGGGCGGTTTGTTCGGCAATCCTAAAATGATGCAGGAGAGGCTGAAACTGAGCGATGATCAGATCAAAAAGATCGAGGCTATTAATCTTCGGTACAAAAAGGAGCATCTGAACTATCATGAGAAGATAGCCCCATTGAGGATCCGACTCCAGAAACTGCTTCTGGAGGATGAAGTGGATCTGGGCGCCGTTAAGAAGCTTCTTCGGGAGATTTCCGATCTCAGAGTGGAGGTACGCATGCTGATGATCAAACAGAGAATTGAGATCGAGAAGGTGCTCAGTTCTGATCAGAGAACCCGGATGAAAAACATGCACCCTGGCAGAGGTAAAAAGGGCCCCAGGCCCGGCCCCTGTCCCATGCCCATGGGTGGGGATATGTAATACCTAAGGAAGAGAGCGTGCCCCCTCGATGCGGAGCGGGGCGGCTCTTTTCAGATTTTATTTAAGGGAGATCCTTCGTGACGGAAAAGGATTTTACAGAAATTGTGAGTGAAACCAAGGGTGCCGTGTTATCGGCTATAAGGAAACATCTCCAGGAGGATTATTACGAAGCGATCGATGATGTGGTGCAGGAGACCTATCTGAGGGCCTATAAGGGGCTTGTGAAGAAGAGCTTTCGTGGGGATTCCTCCCTCAGCACCTGGATATACGCCATTGCCCGTAATGAGTCCCTTCGGATGAACGGAAAAATGAAGGTGAAGGAAAAAACGGAAAGAAACCTGATGCAGAGGGAAAGGGATGCCCTGAGGGAAGAAAGGCACGGGGAAATTGAGGAAAGGGAGTCGCTCCTGTCCCTGATCCAGAACCTTCCCGACAAGTACCGTGCGGTTCTGGAACTGGTGTCCCTGGGGCTTACGGAAACCCAGATATCCGAGAGGCTTCAGATAAGCCGGGGAACGGTAAAGTCGCGATCCTACCGTGGCAGGGAACTCCTGCAGAAAATCTGGAAGGAGGACAATCAATGACTGCAAAAACATCCTCGATGATGAGTGAAATCGATCTCAGGCTTGCGAACAGCGATTGGGACAGAATGATCGCCGGGCGTGTGCTCTCACGCCGGAGAACGATCCTGAAAAAACGCATAGTCGCCTCTCTGGTCCTGCCCGCCGCTGCCCTTGTCCTGATAGCGGTCAATCTGTTCCTTTCCCCCGATGTGCCGACAGTCGCTTCCCGGGAGAAAGCCCTGGAGACCTTTGTGAGCACTCAGGTGGAAGGAACCCATAAGGAAGTCTTCAAAGGATCCCCCATCAGCCTCAACGTTGCCGAGTCCTCACATGACGATCTGGACAGTTTCATCCTGCAGACGCTGGCCCAGAGGTAGAAGGCCGGTTTGCCGGTTATTTGCTCTTGAGGCTGTAAACCCCGTCCCATTTCTTCGGCGGGGGGGTTGAGATGTATTCCGTACAACGGTCAATGTAGGTCTGTGCGGGACCGTCATCTTTGTTGATTTTAAGAACATGCCTAAAAAGGCTTCGGGCCTTGTCCCAGTCCCTTTCCCGGAAGAGGGCCAGAGCCTCAGTGTATTTCTCCAAAACCTCCTGCATCTGGTCGGTAATCTCCCCCTTCCTTCCCAAAAGTTCGTAAACAAGAATGGGCTGCTCTTTCCCCACAACCTTTATGTAGTCCAGCTCGCGGACGTATATCTCCTCCTGGGCTTCCTTGAAGGTATTCTCGCTGATCATGATATGGGTGCTGTAGAACTTGTTGGCCCCCTCAAGCCGTGAGGCCAGGTTGACGGAATCGCCCATGACCGTATAGTCCATGCGGGTGCGGGAACCCATATTTCCCACGACGGCCTCGCCGGTATTCAAACCCATGCGGACATAAAGCTCGTCCCGGTTATTTTTCCTCCAGACAGCTCGCATCTCCGCCAGCTTTTTCTGCATGTCCAGGGCGGCCCTGCAGGCCTTTAAGGCGTGGTCCTTGAAATAATGCGGAGCTCCGTAGAAGGCCATGATGGCATCCCCTTCGTACTTGTCGATCGTTCCATCATAGTGAAGGATGATGTCCGTCATCTCGGAAAGGTATTCGTTGAGCAGGCGGACCAGCTCTGTCGGGGAGAGTTTTTCGGAGATGGTGGAAAACTTGGCTACATCGGAAAAGAAGGTTGTGACCGTTCGGGTTTCCCCTCCCCGCTGGAAGGAGGGCGGGTTCTTGATTATCTCCTCTATGACCTTGGGGGAGAGGTAATGAGAAAAGGCCATCTTGATGAAGCGCTTCTGGCTTTCTTCCCTCACAAGCTTGATGGCCGCAATGGAGACCGAAGGCAGCAGAAGCGACAGGGATATGCCCAGCTGGTCCAGCCAGATGTTCCCGAATATAAAGAAAAGGACTATGATGATGTTGACCGCAATGAAGGATGCCGCGATGGCGAGAAGGGACTGGCGGGCGTTGAGCTTCTGTGCGACGAAACCGATGGCCAGAGCCAGCACCAGCATGAAGAAGTAGTTCACAGCGGCCCCGGTCTTATGGATGAAGCGCTTCTGCAGAATGGTGTTTACTATATTGTGATAGGTCCCCACCATCATAAATTGAGAGGAGAGGGGAGTGACCCCGATATCCTGGGTGCCGGTGGCCGTAAGACCGATGATGGCCATGTGGTCCCTGAGACCTTCCACCTCATGAACCAGTTTTACGGCGGTGAGGAAATTTTCAGCCTCGGCTATCTGTTCCTTGATCCCTGCACTCTTTTCCATCCCCTGGGCCGCTTTGAGTTCGGCCAGCTGCTTTTTCACCGGTTCTGTATAGGAGAGCTCAATGGCCCTGATTTTCTTTCTGATCTCCTGAATCTCCTTCCATAACCTTGCCTTTTCCTTTTCTTCGGCGGTGTTATTGAAGATTTTATACTTTTCATCCAGTTGTCCGTAAAGAGTGCTCCTTTCGCCTTTCCCGGATCCCTGTTCCATCCGGTCAAAATGGTCGTGTATGGCTTCCCTCACGGACCGGTATTCCATAAGTGCCACATAGGAGAGACGATGGAAGGTGGTCTCCAGGGGGCCAGCCCAGTTGATGTACATCATTCCCTTTTCATCGATGGGGATCTCGATGTTTTCCCGCTTGAAGCTGACGGGGTTGAGGGCGTTTTTCAGCACGATGCTGCTGCCGGGGTTGATCACGAGATCCTCTTTCCTCACACCGCAGGAATCCATCAACATCACGAGACCCAGGTGCAGATAGACACGGTCCCGGAAGATCCTGACCAGGCGTATCTTTCGGGAATAGCCGTCCATGTCGAAATCGCTGTCCACGAATCCGAAAAGACCGGTGGAGCGGATCAGCTCGGGTATGGGATAGGTGATGTTTATGCGTTCGGGGTCCACCAGCCCGGACAGGAGCTTCTTCCGATCATCAGGAACCGGCAGGGAGGCCTTCTTCTCAAAGAGCTTGCGGGCCTTGATGAGCGTCTGACGGGCTGCGGGGTCCATCTCCCGTTCCTTTATGATCTCCTTCTGGAAGGAAAAGGGAATGATCACCCGCCGGGAGGATTTGATGGAATCCGCCAGCACCCGGTCGTTGCTGATGATCAGCTTGCCCAGTTCCTCCCGGCTGATTCTCTGCCGGGCTTCGGCCTTTTGAAAAAGGGTTCCTGCAAGGCTGTTGTTGATGACCTGGGGAGAGGGGTCGGGAAATTGAATATCGAAGGTGACCTGGCGGATACCCACAGAGCTGAGGACGTCGAGCCCCTCGGCATAGATGTTCCTCGGCCAGGGGAATTCCCCTGCATTGTTGATGCTGTTGTCGTCAATGTTGAGGAAGCTCAGCATCTCCCACTGGGGCGGGGCGGGTTTGAGGATGAAGCGGAGATCGTAGAGCTTCAGCTCGAAGAGATCATAGGGTTTGCTGAAGCTGATGATAAAAACCAGCAGGAAGGCTATGAAACCGATGACCGGTCCCATGAGAACGCTCTTTTCTATCCGGGTGTAGATTTGCTCAATCTTCTCTTTCAGCATGACATACCTGCCGGGGTTGAGGTTGTAAATCCGGGGCTGTCCCTTCCCTTGCTCAATATGGGAGTGATGCGTAGTGCATGGCCCCAAGCTTACGATCCTATAATCTACAGGATACTGATCAAAAAGTCAACGACAAGTGTGAGAAAATTTTACGGCTCCCGGTTTGTAGTAAGGGATTTTCAGAGCCATTTCCTGCTTGAAAAACTGCAATCCCGGATTATTATATCCGGGGATCTCTTTTTATGATGGATGCTGAATGATCGCAGTGCATTTCCGGTATGTTAAAAATGATAGATATGAGGTGATAATATGAAACGAAGTGCAACAGCTGTTTGTCTCCTGCTTCTCGTTTTTCTCATCGGTCTTGAGGGATATGGGCGGGCGGGTTCGGCCTGGTCCGATGCCCGTTACGGCGAGCATACCTTTACCAGCTTTGAAAAACTGCCCGAGGCCAACCGTCGCATAGACATGAAGAACATCGATTACTCCCTTCTTCATGCGGCCATTTTCTATGAGACCAACCGTCAGCGGCAGATGAACGGGCGGAAGGTCTTCCTGCATTCCCCCGCACTGGAGAAAGCGGCGGAGGGACACAGCGCGGACATGGTGCGGCTTAATTTCTTTTCCCACGGCAGCCCGGTCCCCGGCCGGATCACGATGGGTAAAAGATTAGCCCTGGAGGGGATAACCAACGCCTATTCTGCCGACAACATAGCCACAACCTGCGGTACCGAATATGAGGGGGGCAGG
>CALCJG010000281.1 GCA_937967705.1 uncultured Spirochaetia bacterium | reverse complement strand
ATCGCGGCTACAACTTTATTAATACAGGAACCGGCAAGTCGGATTACAATCTTGAAAGCGTTATGACCGAGGTTTATCTGATGTCAGACGGTGATGCAACAGTAAAAAGAAGGCTTATAAAACAGGGCGGAGTCTTCGCGCCATCAGCTCGATACGGACTCCTGAACAGGGAGAAGATGCTGCAAAATCTTTCCAGATACTGGAATGACATGTACACCGGATCCAGAATTAAAAATCTGCTTCACAGGAGCCTAAGTGTTGATGCTCCTGTTGTCTATGAATACGATGCTGAGATACCCTCCTTCGCACAGAGGCTTGACGGTCAGCTGCTTTTTCGGACCACTCTTTTCCCGAGCAATATGTACAGAAGTTATGGAATGCTGAAAACCAGGAAGCATCCACTAAGGCTTGCCAATAAAAGGGAAACCCATGACCGGGTAATATATCATCTGCCGAAAGGATATAAAGTTTACCGTATGCCGGATAACGGCACATTGAGCACTGACAATTACGAGGCACGATTCAAATACAGCCTGGATGAGAAAATGGGGACAGTTGCCCTGGCGGTGATGGTAAAGTACAGGGGAAAAACGGTCAGTACCAGGGATTACCAAAATTTCAGGGAATTTACCCGCTTTATCAGCAAAAAAGAGAATGAAATCATCGTTTTAATTAGGGACGGCCATTGATATTCGAATTTGTAGCAAGATATTGGGGTCTATTCCGCCCTGGGGACAATTCTTTAACGACTCGGCTGTATTTACTTCTGTTGGGTATATTTTTCTTGACTAATGGAGCCATCTTCCGGATAAAGTGAGGCAATGAAAGGAAAACGATGCCGGCGTGGATGGCTAGCGCCGTTGTGTATACGGGGTTCTATGAAAAAGGATAAATGCAAAAAAATTCAGGGAGCGGGATTTTTTGTTGTATCCCTTTGTCTGATGATTAATGGAGTTATGACTGGTTGTACCAGGATGCCTGATCATGTTGAGAATCCCCGGGCCATAGCGAAGGCGGAGATCAAGGACAATCAGGTTAAGTACTCGGTTCTAGTGATTGGAGACGTGACCAACGGTAACAGCGATGTTATTCTGGAGAATATAAGGGGAGAGATGCTGCTGGGTGATTCTGCTTACCATGCGTCCCATCCCTTCAAGATTGATCGCATCCTGCCATTCCAGAGTGGCACCGTATCTATGACCCTTGAAGGAAATGAAAAAGAGATGAAACCCGTACTGGATTTTTTACAGGTCGGGGTGGACAAGCTGCTGGAGGAGGCCTCAGGAAAAAAAACCGGAGCTTCCGAGATGGTCAACATCAAGAGCGAATCCATTACCATGAGGATTATCTCCTGTGACAAGAAGGATATTGAGACTATTTTCAAGGAAAAAGGAAAGACTGATGAAAAAAATAAATGATTCGAAGATATATCTCATCTTTACAATAATCGTTTTGGTATTAACGGTACTGCTTGGCGCTATATCCTATTATTCGATCTTTTCAGTAGAACCGGAGATTGCTAGACTTCTCTCGTCCGACAAGAATGTGGCGGAAAACTACAAGCGGGCTTATGAGCAGTTGAGGAATCCCCAGATATTCGCCCGCTATGAAAATTTTGACCGGGATGCACAGAAAATTAAAGACAACCTGATCCCGTATTTTGACAGTAAAATATCGAAAGGCGAGGCCTTTACACAGGAGGAGGGTCCCTATCTGAATATTCTCCTAGAGCGGAGAAAACAGGGTTCCGTGCTGGGGAGAAACACGATGGTTTTTTTCTTCCTCCTGACTTTGCTGGGACTGGGTTTCTGGCTGTATGAGAAAAAGAACAGCGTTGAAAAATCCTAATTTTTCAAAACCCTTCCAGATAAGCATCTGTGGTCATGATGTTCCCACCGCAAACTCCTATTGAGCTGTAGAGGGAGGCGTTATGCGTCATTTCGTCATAATCGGCCTGCGCATCATCAAGATGGATAACACAAAACCCCCGGTCTGATGCGTCCCTGGCCGTGGTTTCCACACACTGGCTGGTGGCCAGGCCCGTGAAGACCAGGTTTCCTATGTCTCTGCTTTTTAAAAGCGTTTCGATATCCGTTGAATTGAAGGCGCTGAAAGTAGTTTTGGTAAGGGTAACCTCTGTCGGCAGGGGTTTCAGCTCATCCAGGACATCGGACATGGGGTCCCGGGAGAGCGGGTAAATTGCCGGGAACCCTTTGATTAGGCCGTTCAGATAGGTTTCATGGAAAAAACGGTGAAGATCAGAACGGTCTTCCCTTTCACCGCAGAGACGGAGATAAAGGATCTCCCCCTGTTGCTGTCGGAAGCTGTGGGAGAGCCTTTGTATGTTGGGAATGACTGTGTTACGGCAACGGTCCCTGATGAAATCGAGACATCCGGGAGATAGCTGTTCGAAATACCGGCAGTAATCCGATTCCGGGAGTAGGTAGTACTTCTGCATATCCACGATTATCAGGGCGGTTTTGCTTTGAATATTTTTCATGGGATAAAAATGGGGCTATCTCGGCTCATTCCTGCAAATTCGTCACCGTATCGCGAGGGACCCTGTCCGGGTCCCTCGGGAATCAACTGGCCATCATATACAGGCAGAGGGGGTGATTTCAGGGGTTGACAAACTCGTCATCCTTCCAGGTTCCCACCTGAGTCTTTCCGTCTTTCCTGATAAGAGAACCCTTGCCGTTCCTTTTACCATCTTCCCATTGCCCCTCATAACGGTCTCCGTTGGGCCATGTGTAGATTCCGAAACCGTGTTTCTGGTTATCCCTGTATTCTCCTTCGTATTTTTCACTGGAAGACCAGATGTAGATACCCTTGCCGTTTCTGATGCCCTTCAACCACTGACCCTCGTATTTATCTCCGTTGGACCAGGAATATACACCTTTACCGCTTCGTTTGCCTGCTGCCCATTCTCCTTCATATTTATCGCCGATGGACCATATGTAGGATCCCATGCCCTGGGGTTTTCCTGTTTTCCATTGGCCTTCATATTTATCGCCCTTCTTGAAGGTGATGACGCCTCTTCCATCCTTTTCATCGTTTTTATAATCGCCGGTGTAGACGGTTCCGTTGGGCCAGGTATAGATTCCCTTGCCGTTCTTTTTATGGTTTTTATAATCGCCGACATACTTTTCCCCGTTGGGCCACAGATGGGTTCCCTTTCCGCTCATCCTGCCTTTTTTGAAAGTGCCGGTATACTGTCGTCCATCGGGCCAGACATAAGTTCCCTTTCCGTTTTTACAGTTTCCTTTTTTGCACTTGGCCTGTATGGGGGTCTGCGAAAAGATCAGGGTGATAACACACAGGGCTGTCATCAGATATTTCATGTATCCCTCTTAACACGATAAAATTTTCTTCATTTAAACAAGGAAGAGTGGACCATACAGAAGAGGATCGGTCAAGTTATTTTTTGATGGATAGGACGCCGGGGAAGAGGTCACGGAAGAATGAGTAGCGGGCCAATAACGGCAGGAGGAAAAAGGCAAAAACCGTTGAGGCAAGCAATCCGGATATGATGGTAAGGGAAAAGACTGACCAGAAAGGATTGCTTTCGGTGGCACAGGCAAGGGGGAATAATCCAGCGAGAGTAGTGGACGTTGTGAGCAGAACTGGTCCCTTTCGGCTCAACGTCAGGGAGCTAAGGGTGATTGGGGCGAGGGAATGTTTATCCGCCGGGGGTATCAGGTAGGCCTCGACGATGAGGATGGCGTTGTTCACGGAAATGCCTGCAAGTATCATCATGCCGAGATAAACCGGTACCGAGAGAGCCTTGCCTCCTAAGAAAAGACAGATGAGCGTGCCCGCCAGTCCCGGGGGAATCACCGAAAGGAGGATCAGGGGAAGGCGGAAGGATTCATAAATAGCGGCCAGCACCATGTAGACCAGAAGGACGCTGAGCAGGAGTGCCGTGACCGCTTCTGATAAACGTTCTTTGAGGGATGAGAATCTGTCGGAAAATTCGATGCTGTAACCTTCAGGTAACGTTGCGGCTTTGATGGCGGTGTTGAGGGACTTTTCCAGCGCTTCCATATCCTGATGTCCGGTTTTCAGTGTAAGGGTCTCCATTCGGGAACGGTTCCGTCTCCAGAGGGTGATGATACCCTGTGACTCCTTAAGGACTGCGAGTTCCCTGAGAGGGACCAGCCTGCCCTCGGGCCCGGGGATTGACAGGGTGTCCAGGGAATGAGGGAGGGAAAAGTCTCGATCGAGCTGAAGCCGTATGTCGGTTTCCGTGCCGGTGATAAGCTTTGAGGCCACGGGACCAAAAACAGCGTGACGCAGATGGCTGGCCACTGATTCGGGCGTGAGTCCGGACATAAGAGTTTTGGCTCGATCGATGATGATCTGTATCTCCGGGCGCCCCTCGCGGAAACGGTAAATGATATCTTCGATTCCTTCTTGTGATTTTAATCTCCCTGCAAGATCACGGGCGATGCTTCGAAGTACCAAGATGTCCGGACCGGTGATGTGCAGGTCAATCTCCCGGGAATCCTTGGAAGATCCGCCTTCCTGGAGGAAAAGGGATGTTCCCGGTTCCATTCTGAACTTGTCTTTTATCATCCTTGTCAGGGTAGGGACCTGAGAGGAATCCTGTATCTTGATGATCATCTCTCCGTGCCATTTCTCCACCCGGGATGTCACCCCGGTGATCTGCGGCAGCGCAAGAAGGGCCTTTTCCATTGCTGATGACCTTCGGGATGTCTCATCCAGGGATGTGCCCGGGGGTAGTTCGAAGGTGAGGAATATCTCCGATCGTTCGGAGGTGTGAAAGTATTCGGTTCTCATGATGCTGGGCAGCAGGACGGCAATCATCAGGGAGGATATTAATCCCCAAAGCCAGAGACGGCGGTTGTTCAGCAACGCGGTGAAGAGAAATGGAAGGGAGGGGAGGGTCAATTGTCGGGGATATTTTGACCGCAAACGCGTCAAAAAAGTGCGCGCCGGGATCAGCAGTGCTGGGAAGGGGTTTGCGGGTTTGATCCCTGAGGTTCTGGCGTTAATGATGACGCATAAATATTTCCGCCACCGGGGGGATTTTTCGGCTATGAGAACTGCGAGGGAGGGCATCAGTGTGACGGAGAGAAGGAGGGATACCGACAGGGCAGCGGTTACGGCAACGGCCATGTTTTTGAATATATCGCTGCTGCTGCGGTTCAGGAGCAGCTGGGGGAGGAATATGCAGAGGGTCGTCAGAGTCGATGCGGTAAGGGGCTTGACGGTACCTGCAACTGATTTGATCAGTTCCGAGTAATCACCGGAAGGCCTGGCCAATCCATTGAGGGGTGATAGGGTCTCCAGAACAATGATGCAGCTGTCCACTACAAGCCCTGCCGAGATGCCTATACCTGTGAGGATTGCCGGGTTGAGGGTTATCTCAAACGCCTGAAAGATGAAGAGAATGGCGCAGAGAGAAAAGGGAATGACGCAGAAGGCCGGCAGCGTCTGGGAAAGGGCCCTAGTGCATAGAGCCAGGGCGATAAGGACAAGAAGGGATCCGCTCAGGCAGCTTTTGATGAGACTGTTAAGGGATCTGCGGATTTCAACGGATTGATCATGAAGAATCCTGAGTTGGTATTCTTCCCTGTTCATTCCGGGTAGGGCGGTCCGAATCCCTTTGCCGAGAGCGAGGGTGTCTGCAGAGCCGTTTCGGAAAACATGCAGTGTGATCCCCTCTTTTCCGTCAATGCGGGAGATGCTTTCCGGTTGACCGGCAAAATCAGTGAGAGATGCGGCGGCGGAAAGGAGAAGGGGGGAGCCTGAGGAACTGCACAGCAGGGGGGTATGTCCGATATCGTCAAAGCGCGTGAATTTGCCTTCCAGAATGAGGGGCCTGCCGATGTCGGAAACCATAAGACCAAGGGATCTGCCGGTATTGGCGCCCTCAAGGCTGGTTCGTATCTGTCGGAAATCGGTGCCGTGATTGCCCATATGGGATTCTCGCATCCGGACACGAATCTCCCTCCGCACCCCGCCTCCGATGATGACCTCCGAAACGCCGTCGATGCGCTGCAGATCCTTGCGTACACTCCGTTCGGCCAGTTCCCTGAGCACCGGTGCCGATAACCGATCGCTTTCCAGGGCCAGGGTCATGACAGGCCTGTCGTCCAGGAGGGAACCGTGGATTTCCGGCTCTTCTACATCCCTGGGGAAACTGCCCCGAACTAGATCAATTCTCTCCCTCAGTCGTAGCGGCATGTAACGCATATCCGTTCCGCGCCGGAATGTGAGGTAAATGCGTGTTTCCCCCTCCTGGCAGGAGGATATGATCTGTTTCATGCCGGGAAGGCCCGTGAGAGCTTCCTCCAGGGGTATGGTCAGGATTTTTTCAATGCGCCAGGGGGATTGTCCGGGATATCGAACCCGGAGGGCGAGGCTGTTGCCGTTTTCTTCGGCGTTAACGCTGAAGTCCAGACGGAAGAAGGAAAAGATCCCCGCGGTCACAAGCGCCAGGAGTAACATGGCAGAGGCAATTCGGCGGTGCAACAGGAAGGAGAGTACCTGTTTCATAACGCCGCCTCTGTTCTTTTATCATGGTCCGCAGGTCTATCCCTGTATGCCCGGGGTACAACGTCAGTATGTCGAATCAGAAGGACATAACAGGCGGGGAGGCAGATGAGGGTGATAAAGGTTGAAGCCATTAACCCTCCCATGAGAGTGAGGGCCATGGGAAGCTGCATCTCGGAGCCCTTCAGGAGCCCCAGAGCCATCGGCAGCAGTCCGAAGACTGTGGTCATCACCGTCATGAGTATGGGGCGGAGGCGCAACAGAACGCCTTCCCGCGCCGCATAGGCCGGATCCTCCCCCGGGGAGATACGAGCTTCCAGGCTCTCCATAAGGACGATGGCACTGTTGACCACCATCCCCGCCAGGATGAGCATTCCCAGCAGGCTCATCAGATTAAGGGTCTGGCCGGTAAGGAGCAGGGCGAGGGTGATGCCCGGCAGGGCGAGGGGGACTGTCATCATGACCAGCAGGGGCTTGGTCAGGGATTCGAACTGGGCGGCGATAATCATATAGATCAGGAGTACGGCTATCAGCAGGGCAAGGGCAAGGTTTCGAAGGTCTGAACCCTCCTCGCAGGAATTTGTGACGAGCCGAATTTGTGCTGAGCCGGTAATATTTTTTGAAGCAAGGTGGCGTTTAACGGTGTTTTCCAGGCCGCTCAGGGCGATTCCCGGTGAAGGTGTCAGGGCGATGTCGAAATAGCGGTTTTGATCGTGCCGTAGTATCCTGGGGAATCCCCGGGACTTTTCTGTGGAGGCAAAGCAGGAGAGGGGAACCGTTTTCCCTCCCGGAAGGGAGACCAGCAGAGAAGGGATTTGCCGGAAATCTTTCCGGTCTTCCTCCCTCAGGCGTACGATGATGGGGGTCTGCTCATCGGCCTCGATGAATTTCCCGGCCTCCTCTCCTCCTACCGCCACTCCCAGATAATCCGCAGCCTCTTTCAGCGTCAGCCCGAAGGTGGCGAGTTTCTTCTTATCTACTCTGATGCGTATCTCAGGCCGATCGCGGGCGGGGAGCATATCCGCCCTGGCGATTTCCGGGATCCTTCCGAGTTCTTCTGTGAGGGCGCGCGCTTCGCGAAAACAGTCTTCAGGATTATCGCCGGTGATTCGCAGCAGGGGGCGGGGCAGATTGAGGCGGAGACCGGACAGATATTCCTCATGCGGTGTTATCTCCCAGTTTTCGGAGCCGGAAGCGGGCAGTGACGCTTCGATCAGCTGAAGAGCCGCCGATGTGGTGATCCCGGAGGAGCGGTCCAGGGAGATGAGGATATCTCCCGTGGAGGAACTCTTCTCTTTTCCGAAGTAGTCGCTGATCTCCTCAGGATTGTAGCCCGCTGTAATAATCCTGTGCCGGACAAAGGGGTATCGGGCTATGGCGCCGTCCATCTGGAGCAGCCGGCGCTTGGTCTCCGTTATCGGGGTTCCCGGTGGTGCGGTCATCCGGAGGAGCAGGTAACCCGGATCCGTTTCCGGGAGAAGGGATTTGCCCAGAAGAAAAAAGGCGCTCAGTCCAAGCAGGAGGGCTCCTCCCACCAGAAAAATCAGACGGAGGGGCTCTTGTATGTTTTTTTCCAGCGATTGGACGAGAATTTTTTCCAGGCGCCGATTGAGCAGCGGGAACGGTCTGATGATACGGTGATACTGACCTGCAAGCCTCTCTCGGAGCGGCCTGAGCATATGGATAAAGGTATAAAACCGGACTACAGCAGGGAAGCTCA
>CALCJG010000280.1 GCA_937967705.1 uncultured Spirochaetia bacterium | reverse complement strand
AAAGGGCTTTCTCCACTACACGACTGAGAAGCTGTTCCCAAAGAAAAACGACAGCAAGACCCGCCGGGAGGTGCTGGATAGAATCATTCAAAACATACTCCTTGCCCGCCGAGCAGGGGAGATGGCCCTGGACAGGGAGGCGCCGGTCAAGAAGGTTGTGGAAAGCAACAGGAAGGCTGTTAAGCGGGGTTTTATCTGTGATTATCTGAAGGGCAAGGGAGATTGCACGGATAAACTGCTTGGTGTTCTCCAGGGAAAACATAATCTCCAAATACCTGAGGTGGATTGGACCAGGGCCTTTAGAGAAGAGAAGGGTACTTTCATCCCCTTTGGAGGCAAGATCCCCGTCAAATCGAAAAAGAGGACTATCAATAGAAGTTATGAGATTAACCGCGATTATCTGAAGGAGTTGCGAATCAGCACATCGGATAGGGCAATGGATATGGCAGCGCTCCTGGAGGGGGCTTCTGAGGAGATCTATTCCCGTTTGAAGGACGGCTCAGTCGATGAGAGAAGGGATTCTTTGAAACAGCTCGTCGTGGACCAGTTCCTTGAGGAAATTTCAGCACAGCTTTCGGAAAAGCAAAAAACTCTCCTGAGGGAGGTTGAACTCAGGGCTGATCAAAACCTGCTGGTAGAAAAGTACCGAGAGCGTATCGGCTTCGAGAGTATCACAGGGGGGAAAGGTTCCAGGGTGAAATACGTCGTTTCAGAGAAGGAAACCCGCGATTTTTACGATCGTCATCAGGAATTATTTGCTGAGCCGGTATCTGTCGAGCTTTCCCATATCCGTTTCGGGGATTATGAAACCGCGGTGCGTATCCGGCAGGAATTGATAAAAGAGCCTGGCAGATTCAGCAAATATGCTCAAAAATATTCACTTGCAGAGGATGCCAGGAACGGCGGATATATCGGTATCGTCAAAAGGGGAGCCAAACTTCCTCTCTACAAGGAGTTCGGGTTTACCCTGAACAGGGAAGGGGATATCAGTGTCCCCTTTACTACCCCCCGGGGTGTGGAAATCGTCAAGCTTCATAAAAAGGTGATTCGTCTCAGGCCATACGGTGATCCCTATACCAAACGGCTGATTAATGAGAAGATACAGCCTCTTAAAAGGGAAGAACTGCTGAAAAAAGAAATGCTCCAGATGAAGAAGAGAATTAAGGTGATTATTTACGAGGGCGAGCTATGATCCATTGAGTCTTGACAGATGCCCGTGAATTGTCCCTAAAAGGTTTTCGGGATCATCGATCCCGATGGGCCGGTTGAGCCTCTTCTCGCGGGCTCCTGGGAAAAGCGGATATCCCTGCATCAGCAGTCTTGCATTACAGCGGAGAAAGGGTTTCTCCTGCCGCATTATGTGATGGCAGAAGCGATTCTGAGCTCCCTGCTTTTTCCGGTAATGAAGCTGAGTTCTATTCCTTCAAAACGTTCTTTCAAGTAAGCGATATTTTCCCTTTTATGTCCGATGAATTCCTCCTGCCTTTCCGAAGGCAGATTGATAATAAGATGGGAACAACCGGGATGGGAGCGGTAAAAGTTTTCAAGAGACTTTTCGAGTAGATTCCTCTTGATCCTTGCGTTGACCAGAAATCCGAAAGAGGTATGGTAGGGGCCGGCGATGATTTTTTCTTCCTCGACAGGATTTAGGGGGTTAAGACCCATGCGAATGACCGGTATATCCTGTTTTATAAAAATCTCCGCCATAAGGCTGCATCGTTCCACTGCTTCTTCCAGGGAAAGAGGTGCATAAGTCCCTTCCGTAAAGAAACGGGCCAGTTCTGTATGCTCCAGGATGACAGTGGGAAAAATACGGACGCCGGCAGGGTTGAGGGAGGCGGCCTTCTCGGCACTGGAAATTTCATCCTGCATAGTACTATGGGGTAGACCGGCCATCAGCTGCAAGATGAATTGCATACCGAAATCCCTGAGAAGGGCCACAGCCTTAATAACGTCCCCGGAGGTATGTCCCCTATGGGCTGCTTCCAGTATTTGGTCATTAAAGGATTGTACTCCGATTTCAACGGTATCAACCCCTCCTTGACGAAGAACGTCAAGGCCTTCCCGGCTGATGTAATCCGGCCGGGTCGAAAGGCGAATTGCCTGAACCTGTCCCTGTTCTTTATAAGACTTTGCCAGAGACAGCAAGCGGCGCTGCTCACCCTCGGAAAGCCCTGTGAAGTTTCCCCCGAAAAATGCTATTTCCGTATGAACGACCGTGGACGGCCTCATCCGGAGATGGTTCTCGATCTTAGTGCAGATTTCCCTTTCACTGAGAACCTCACAGGCTCCGCTGGACTGCAACTGATTGCAGAAGGCACAGCGGTGAGGACAGCCTGAATGGGGAAGGAATATGGGAATGGTTATCTGTCGTTTCGCCATGATGTTAGTAACGGCAGTCAGTCACCTTTGGGACAGGAAGGAAACAGGTCTGAACCGGTCATTAAATCCAGTCTATCATAGAAAGAGTATGACGGGTTGTAAAGCGAAAATTCCTTGTTTGGCATATTAGTTCCGGTGGAATGAAATAATACTTGAAAGACAGAGGCACGGACGGGCATAATAGACTATGCAATCAATGATCAGAACTAATATCAGATCAAAGCTCATTTTGAGTCTGGTATCCGTTGTCCTCATTACGGGAGTTGCTTCCATTTTGATCGGTTCTAAACTGATCAATGAAAATATTATCGGCCAAGCCTATGAGAACGTACAGGGTGATCTGAACACAGCCCAGTACATATATGATTTTAAAATCAACACCATTCATCTCTTCATGAAGCATCTTTCTTCCCTGCCATACCTGAAGACGGCCATCCTAAACCGGGACCGCGCCTTGCTGGCCAATAAACTGAGAGATGTTAAGGAAGAACTTAACCTGGATATTCTCAACATAGCGGATCCCGAGGGCAGGATTATAATCCGAGCCAAAAATCCTGGCTCCTATGGCGATCTTGTGAAAAATGACGATTACATAGCCTATGTCTCAGCTCACAGGAAATCTTGTAACGGTTCCGATATCATCACCGGCGAGCAGCTCAAAAGGGAAGGGGGAGATTTGGCCCTGCAGGCCTGGATCAAAGCCATTCCCACTAAAATGTCGCGAACCGATGTCAAGGATTATGAAGACAAGGGTCTTCTGTTGAAAGCGGCGGCTCCCATCTTTTATAAAGGGAAACTTATAGGAATCGTCTACGGTGCGACGCTCCTCAATAAAAATTATGAGATCGTGGATCGGATAAAGAGCCTGGTATTCAAGGATGAGAAGTACGATGGCTATGATTTGGGAACTGCCACCATCTTTCTGGATGATCTGCGAATCTCCACTAATGTAAAAAGAATAAACGGTGAAAGAGCGATCGGGACCAGGGTTTCGGAAGAGGTGTATGACAAAGTTGTGCGGAAGCAAAAGCTCTGGAAGGACAGGGCTTTTGTTGTAAACAACTGGTACCTCTCCGCTTATAGTCCAATCTACAATCTCAAAAAGAAAGTAGTCGGCATCCTCTATGTTGGGATACTGGAGGAAAAGCTTAATCAGATGCAGCGGAAAACAACCCTCTTTTTTCTTATCATAATGGTCGTTACTGCGCAGATCGCTATAATTCTCGCTGTTTACTTGATCCAGAACATCGTGCATCCTATAAACAACCTGCTGGATGCCTCCCGGGAGATTGTGAAGGGTAACTATAATTTCAAGATACTGGCCACATCGAGGGATGAGCTGGGTTATCTATGCCAGACATATAATTCTATGATCGAGGCTATCGTAGAAAGGGACAACAAGCTCAAGGAGCAGACTCAGAAGCAGATTCTGCAGACGGAAAAACTCGCATCTCTTGGGCGGCTGGCGTCGGGCATTGCACATGAAATCAACAATCCCCTCACAGGGGTTCTGACATACAGTTCCATACTACTGGAGGAGTTGAAGGACTCTGAATACAGGGAAGACCTGGAGGTCATCGTAAAGGAGACAATGCGGTGCCGGAACATTGTCAAGGGCATACTTGACTTCGCCAGGGAAACCAAGCTGGAAAAAACCCTCAATAATATCAACGGCATCATAACGGAAACCCTATCCATACTGGAAAAGCATGTCAATTTCCAGAATATCACGATTATCAGGGATCTTGCCCCGGGTATTCCCAATTCTTATATGGATGTAAATCAGATAAAATCGGTCATCAACAATCTTGCAGTCAATGCCGCAGACGCGATGCCGGTCAATGGGAGGCTGCACATCACTACGGAGTTAGACCAGGAGGGCAGGACTATTATCATAACCGTGGCGGATAATGGAACTGGAATCGAGGAGGAGAATCTGAACAGGATATTCGACCCCTTTTTTACAACCAAGGATACAGGGAAGGGGACTGGACTGGGACTGGCGGTGACCTATGGAATCATACAGCGGCACAACGGGACCATAGAGGTGAAGAGCATTCCGGGCCAGGGGACAACCTTCACGATTAAGCTTCCGGTCACAGCAGGATGATAATAAAAAATTGACAAAAATTGGGTATTCCGGTGTTTATTATTTGAATTTTATGAAGGATTGGTAGACTTATGATCCAAACTATGAGTATTGATGAGAGTGAGTGATGGGAAATAAAGTAAAACTATTGATTGTTGATGACGAGGACATTGTCCTGAAAAGTTCTCTCAGAATTTTAAAGAACCAGGACTATGATATTTCCACTGCCTCATCCGGTGAGGAAGGGCTGGAAAGGGCCAATCAACAGAAATTCGATATTGTCATTACCGATCTGAAAATGCCCGGCCTCTCAGGGATGGATATCCTCAAGACGCTCAGGGATGAGCAGCCTGACGTGACCGTGATCATCTTTACCGGATATGCCACGGTCGAAACGGCCAGGGATGCTTTGAAAATGGGTGCCTTCGATTATATTCCCAAACCCTTTACCCCGGACGAGTTGCGGGATGTCATAAAAAACGCAATCTCTTCACGGGAATCCAGTTCAGATTCCAAAATGCTCGATCTTATGGCAATAGTGTCACATGAATTGAAAAGCCCTATCTCGGTAGTTCATACAACGGCGGATACCCTCTACAAGGGCTATTTCGGAAAGCTCGACGCCGGCCAGCAGAAAACAGTGGAGACGATTCTGCGTAATTGTCAATACCTTGAGGACATTATCCGGAACTACATCGATCTTTCTAAAATGGAAATCGATGATCTGGAATCCTTCAAGGAAAAGATTAAACTGGTTGAGGATGTCATTCAGCCTGTGCTGGATATCCCGGAAAACCATTCCAATATGAAGAACATGCCGCTGGCTGTCAACCTTGCCGTTAAACCCGAAATCAACGGCGATCCCAACCTGCTGAAAATCGTAGTGACTAACCTCGTTAATAACGCGATTAAATACGGCAAGGCGGGTACTGAGATAAAAATTGGTCTTACCGAGCAGGGGGGGCAATATGTATTTTCAGTTTTCAACGAAGGAGTCGGGATGTCGAAGGATGAGATTGAGAATAAGCTGTTTAAAAAGTTTTCCCGCCTGAAGCAGAAAGGGACCGAGGGGATAAAGGGATCCGGCCTGGGGCTTTATATCTGTAAGAAAATTGTTGAAAAGCATAACGGAAAGATCTGGGTGGAATCCGAAACAGGGCAGTGGGTCCGGTTCAATATTGCCATTCCCAAGATATCCTGAATTGGCTTTGAATCATCGATTCAAAAATCTCCTTCTTTAAAATAGATGATCTATGAGGATTGCCCTGGCCGTTCCGCCGGTGGAGGATTTTTATTTTTCCCCTCGACGCGCTTCTTTCCTTGGTTTGCACACCCTGATACGTATACTGGGCAGGTACGGTGCGGATTACCGTATCTTCAACGGGGTGCGCGTAAAAGGGAGGCCGATACCTCTCCCTGAGGAATTATCTCATCTGGTTCCCCATATAGGGAAAGAGTTTTTTTTTAAGAATTATTACCGTTTCGGCATTACGGTGGAACATCTGGCTGACCAGATTGCCGCCTTTCGGCCCGATCATGTTTTTATCCACTCTTTTGCCTTCTGTTACGCCCGGGAGGCTGTCGATCTTACGGAGGCCTGCCGGAAAAGGTTGCCGAAATCTCTCATCGTCCTGGGGGGAGCCGGGCCAGCTGTTTATCCGGAGTATTATCTCAAGCGTTCATCCTGCGATTATGTGGCGGGGGCAGAAGCCGAAAGAATACTGCCGGTTTATCTGAAAAACCCTGTTGCCGCACCAGGCCTTCACTTCCGGAATAAAACCCCAATCGGTTTGAAGGAATCATCTCCTGGTCCGGGCTTCGAACCGGTCATGGTGAGTATGGGGAATCGGGGAAATATTGATTATTATTCCACCATGGTAACCCGGGGATGCCCGCACCATTGTTCCTTCTGTTCCGTGAAACAGCAGTTCCCGGGCTTCCGTAAGGCTGGCAGGGATGCGGTCAGCTCTCTTTTCCAGTCACTCGATCGGAACAACTGGAGTCATGTAAATTTTGAGGATGACAATCTCACACATGATTTTATCTATCTCCGGGAACTGCTGGAGTTACTGAAACATCATTCCGGGAATCGATACAGCTTTTCGATGGAAAACGGAACATCGTTTCACAATCTTGATGGAGAAAAGATTGAAATACTGAAAGGATATCATCTCAGGCAGCTCAATCTCTCCCTTATCTCCCTACATAAAGAGACGCTGAAAGACATGAGGAGGGATTATGATGAGGGTGATTTCCGGGCAATCGTGAATATCTGTCACTCTGCCGATATCCCGGTCATAGCCTATCTGATATCCGGGTTGCCGGGAGAGACCGAGGATGATGTTCGGAAAGGACTGGAATACCTTCGAATGCTCCGGGTCCGGATAGGATTATCCACTTTCTACCCTGTTCCGGGGATACAGGGATATGAGGACAGGTCATTCTTCGATCATCATTCCCCAAAGCTCTTTGCAGGCTCTTCATTTTATCCCTGGCATGATATCAGCACGGATGGCCTTGTGAATCTCTTTATAGAGGCCCGCAGATTGACTCTGATGGGGGATGAGCAGAGGGGAACTGCTTAGTGTTTGTGCCGTCGTTCTCAGTCCTGGTCGGGGTATCTATGGGCTATCGATTTGATGACATCGAGTCTTTCAAAGAAGGAATCTACGATGTCCGGGTCGAACTTCTTGCCTGAAGAATTCCGTATCTCATTGAGAACATCTTTTTCCTCCCAGGCGCCTTTGTAAACTCTTTTGGAGGAGAGGGCATCGTAGACATCTGCTACGGCCACGATCCGTCCATATATGGAAATCTCATCGCCCTTTCGCGGCAGGGCTCGGCCCGAGGCGTCCTTCTCAAGTGGGACCCCCGTAAGTACATCCACATGTCCAGGATAGCCAGTGCCGTCCCAATTCTCGTGATGGGTCAAAGCAACCTGTGCCGCTATGTCGTCAAATTCAGATTGGGGATCGTTGAAGAGCTTGGCCCCCAGATATGTATGGCTCTTCATGATTTCATATTCATCCACAGTGAACCGCGCGGGTTTTTTCAGGATGAGATCGGAGATGGCCACTTTTCCCACATCATGCAGCATTGCAGCCATGCGGAGGATGTCCCTCTTCTTGTCGATTTCAGCCTGGGGAATCCTCATACTGCCGGCCCATTTTTCATAAATCTCAACAGAATAGGATGCTACACGGTTGACATGGGCACCGGTTTCCTTGGGATCTCGCAGCTCCGCCATGCTTATCATGCGTAGCAGGAGGGTTCGAGTCATTTGCGCCCTCTGCAGAACCAGGCTGGCCGTGTTGGAGAAGTGTAGAACAAAGGGTTCATCGTCGCGGTCGAATGGTATCACGTCCCCGCTGTCATCCTTTGCGTTGATCATCTGCAGTACACCCAGGATATCTCCCCTGTTGTTCTGAAGGGGGACGGTCAGCATCGACCTTGTCCGGTAGTTGGTCAGCTTGTCATAAGTGGCATCGAAACCGAAGGGGGCTTCCGGGGGAATGCTGTAAACATCCGGGATGTTCAGGATCTCTCCAGTACTGGCTACGTATCCTGATATGGACCTTGTGTTGATGGCTACTTTGAAGGTCGTGTAGATGAGTTTTGATCCCGGAGGAAGTTTGCTCTGCTGAGTGTCATTTTGCACATGGCTGAAGACCAGACTGTCTCCCTGGCGGATATATATAGAACCGGCGTCGGCGTTGACACTGTTTCTTGCTTCCCGGAGTAATCTTTCCAGGAGCAGGTCCAGATCCT
>CALCJG010000279.1 GCA_937967705.1 uncultured Spirochaetia bacterium | reverse complement strand
CGACCTGCTGGAATACCTCATCCGGGACGAGCATACCGGCGTCATCGGATGTTATCTGGAATCGATCGTTGAGGGGAGACGCTTCCTGCAATTGGCCCGCTCCACCGACAAGCCCGTCGTGGTCCTCAAGGCGGGACGAAGCGAAAAAGGGGCCCGGGCCGCCATGAGCCATACCGCCAGCCTCTCGGGAGACCGGGCCGTATACGACGGGGCCTTCCGTCAGGCGGGGATTGTGCCCGTCTATGATATGCATGAGCTGATGGATTTCGTCCGGGGTTTTTCCAAGACTCCCGCCTGCCCCGCCCGGGGGGGAGCGGCGGTCATGAGTTTTTCCGGCGGGGCGGGGATAGTCACGGCGGACCTGCTCTCGGATCACGGGGTTCCCCTGGCGGAACTCTCCGAAAAGACCCTTGCGGAGCTGAAGACCTATTTCCCTGTCTGGATGCAGCCGGCTCATCCTGTGGATCTCTGGCCTGCAGTGGAACAGAAAGGCCTGGAAAAGGTCTACTCCGGGGTGGCCCGGGTCCTTATGGAGGATCCCGGGGTTGATTGTCTCCTGGTGGAAACCATCGCCTGGAGCCTCGCCTCGCCGGAATACCTGCGGGAGATAGCCGCCCTGAAGCGGGCTTACGGGAAACCGGTGGCCCTCTGGATGGTGGGCGGCGGCGAACAGCACGGCCAAAACTGCCGTCTGGCGGAGGAGGAGGGGATACCCGTTTTTACGGAGATCAGCCGCTGTGCCGCCTTTCTGGGAGGGGTACGAAGGCATTTTCTGAAGAAGGACATGCGGGCTGGCAGCCCGACGGTTCCCGTTTAGGAGTCCAGGGTCCGCCGTACCTCGGAGATCAGTTCATTGATCTGATAGGGTTTGGTAACGTACCCCCTGGCGTGGGTCAGAATTCCCCGCTTCACGATGTCCTCGCCGTAGCCCGAGGAGATGATGACCCTTACCTCGGGATTGATCAGCATCAGCTTTTCCAGAACCATCTGACCGGACATCATGGGCATGGTCAGATCCAGGATGACCAGGTCGATTTCAGCGCTGTTTTTCTTGTAATAATCCAGCCCTGTCCTTCCGTCGGGAGCCGTAATGACGGTGTACCCGAATTTTTTCAGGAGAAACTCCACGAAGTTGCGGACGGTGTCCTCGTCGTCGATGATCAGTATGGTCTCATCCCCCCCCACCATCTTGATGGCGGAGCTTTCGCTCTCCTGCCTCTCCTTTGCTGCCGGGAGGTAGATATGAAAAACGGAACCGGCGCCGGGCTGGCTTTCTATGGTGATGAAACCGTCGTGGTTGCGGGTCACTATGGTGTAGACCATGGCCAGCCCCAGCCCCTGTCCCTTGATCTTCCCCTTGTCTTTTGTGGTAAACATGGGATCAAAGGCCAGCCTCTTGACCTCTTCCGTCATGCCCGCGCCGGTGTCGCGGAAGAGTATATGTATGTAGCGGCCGGGGGGGAGGCTCGCTATCTCATCGTTAGGGACATGATATTCCTCGGCTTCTATGCTGATGGCATCTGCGGGATTGACCCCCTTCTCCTCTATGGCATGCAGGGCGTTGGTGGCCAGGTTGAGAAGGACCTGGCTCAGCTCCAGGGAGTTGCCGTGAACATAGTATTGCCTGGGGGGAACCAGGTTCCGCTTTTCGATGAGCCGGTCGGTGGTCTCCCTGATGAGGCCGAAGACCTCATTCGCCACCTCGAACAGGTCCACGCTGGATTTCTGGGAGCCGGAACCGCTGGAGAGGGTCTGGAATTTCTTGATGAGGTCCGCCGCCCTCTGGGCAGAGTGTATGGCCATCTCGATGTGTTCCTTCTGGGTTTCCGTCAGATCCTCCGCATCCATGTGCAGCAGGTCCAGATAGCCGATGATTCCCACGAGAAGATTGTTGAAGTCGTGGGCAATGCCGCTGGCAAGGGTTCCAAGGGAATCCATTTTCTGCCGGCGCTGCAGCTGTTCCTCTATGAATTTGCTCTGTGTCATGTCTCGGATGTTGCCTATGATGTGTGTGGGCCTGCCTTCGTCGTCCCGGATCAGGGTGATGTTGTCGCTCCACCAGAGATAGTTGCCGTGTTTGTCGCGGACCCTGTATTCGATGGTGGAGTTGGTTTCCTCCTTCGGGGATGATGTGAGGGATTTTTCCCGGTGCCGCTGTATGCGCTCCAGATCCTCGGGATGGACAGCCTTGTTGAGAACCTCCGGTCCGGAGCCGATGATCTCTTCCATCGGGATTCCGGTGATGCGCGCCAGGGCGGCCCCGGCGTAGTCGATGGTGCCCTCCTTCAGGCTGATCCGGTAGAGGATGTCTCTCGAGTGCTCCAATATTTCGTTGAAGCGGCGGACGCTCTCCCGCAGATCGGCCTCCATCTGATTGCGCTCGGTGATGTCCCGCATGATGGTCAGGAGATAGGGTTCGTTGCTGATTGTGATGGTGGACGCGGAAAAGAGCCCCGTCAGAGTTTTTCCGCTCCTGTCGCGGATGTTTATCTCCATGTTCCTCAGCCGTCCGTTCTTCTGCATTTCCCGGATACAGCGCTCCCGGTCGGCAGGGGTGTTCCAGATATTGAGTTCATTGGAGGTTTTCCCGATCACCTCCTCACGGCTGTAGCCGGTCAGATCCACGAAGCCGTCATTGATGTCGATATAGAGACCGTCCTTCATGCGGGTTATGGCTATGGCGTCGGGATGGGTGCGGAAGGCCATCCGGAAGCGCTCCTCGCTGTCCGTCAATTCCCGGTTGGTCCTTTCCAGCTGTTCCTTGCTCTCCTTGAGGTTTTTCTCCAGCTCGAATTTGTTGAGGGCCGTCTCCAGGGTAAACTGCAAGGTCTTCTCGTTGATGGGTTTGTGTATATAGCCGTAGGGGTTGGTTTCCAGGGTTCTGTGCAGGGTCCAGTTGTCCGTCGCCCCCGTTAGATAGACGATGGGAATGTTCAGCTCCCCGGAAATGGTCTTGGCCGCCTCGACACCGTCGGTGCCGCTGCCCAGATTGATGTCCATGATGATGAGATCCGGCCGATTCTGCCGGGCTGATTCGATGGCTTGGGGGGCGGACACAGCGGTATCGCAGATATTGTACCCCATCTGGGTCAGTATCTGGGACAGGTCCATGGAGATAATGGCTTCATCCTCTACGATCAGGATGTTTTTCATGGAATATGATCTCCCCGAATAACCGGTTTATTTCCCTATTGGCGGTCCTTCCCGAGGCCGCGGTTTCGTATCGGAAGGCACGTATAAGAGAATACAGGAGAACGGAGGGGTTTTCAAGAATATTTTAAGATTGGAAAAAAGTTTATGGGGGTGATGGCAGGGCATCAGGGATCCCTCTTCAGGGATGATTATGTATGGAGATTTCTTGACTTTGACGGCCTCCGGGGGGATAATGACGTTATGAGCGTTTCTGACGGAAAAACATGCCTCTGTACATTGCCCTATTGTCTTCCCTCCCTCAACGAGGTCCTTTTTATATCCCACAAGCAGACGCTTTCCCTGGTGATGGGTTCCTGCGTCTCCACCGTCTTCATCGGCCGGAGGGGGGATCGTTACATCCTGGGGGCTAATCACATCGTCATCGCCAGCCCCCGGAAGAAGAGCGTGGTGGCTACCCGGAGCGCCCGGGAGCAGGTTGAGGATATCCGCCGGGTTTTGCAGGAAGAATTTGCTGTGGCGGATCGGGACATGCTCTGCCTGCATCTGATCGGGGGAGGAAGCCGGGATGCGAAAACCGCTCTCACGGTCCCCCTGCGCAATATCGCCGAGACGGGGCATATTCTGGAGGGTATGAATCACCCCCCCCTCTTTCGTGATGTGGGCAGCTATCATTACTCCACCTATTCCCTCTATGAAAACCGGCTCTCCCTCTTCATCGAGAACAAGATGAGCCAGTTGCACAAGTCCTTCATCATGGACCTCGACCGGCTTTTCGAGATATCCTGGAAGGGCGTCTCCGTCTTTCCCGCCTCGGCCCTGGAGGCCCAGGATCGGGGTTTCGAGTATCTGGCGGAGCAGGGTATCATCGTCTTCATTACCGGCGAGAAGGGCTTCCTGACCGATGCCGGCAGGGAGTTTTGATCCGGTCATCCGCAGGGGTTTTTACGCCTCCTTCACATCCCCCCAGGAATTGCCTTGAGATAAATTGTATTTGACATCCCTTACCTCCCTTCTCAATGTCTTAGGCGGCCGCAGGGAGCATTGGACCGGTATGCCGGCGGGTATCGTAATATTTGTGTGATGAGGATGAATGCATGGAAGACAGGATTAAGATGATCGGCGAGAGCCTGTACCGTTTTCAGGCCGCCATCAATGAAGACGGGATGACCCTGGAGGATTTCATCCGGGAAAATTATTCCAATAAATGGCAGTCGGAGGACCTGTATCACGCCATGGCTATAAGGACGACCTTCGTCAACTCCATCAGCAACTTTCTGATCAGGGAGGGGCTTCTCAATCTGGAGAAGGTGATGCTGAGCATCATCACGGACCCCCTGGCTCACGATATCGAACATACGCCTTCCATTCAGTACAAGGGGCATACCTATCTGACGACGCACAGCATGATATACAGCAAGTTCCTCTCCTGTTCCAACGGGAGGGTAAAGGGGATCTTCGTCGATTCCCCCAACATCCGCCTGGAGATGGAAAGCCCCAATCAGGTGCAGAGGGGGAGGTACCTGGCGGACTTTTCGCAGATCGATATCGAGCTCAACCGGCGGCGCGGGCTGACCCTGGAGGACTATTATCACAACAGGGACAGGGTTCTCGAGGTGCTCCAGGAGGACATGAAACGGGTGATGAACTTCTTCGAGCGGATGATCGTCTTCATGTGCGAGGAGGTCAACCGCCTCAATGCCGACGATCTCAAAGCGCTGGGTGTTGTTCTTGAGGTTCCGGAAATCCCCTTCCCCTTCTTCCCCAAAGACGAGGCTGTAAAGCGGCATGGACCCCGCACCTTCGAGGAAAGGGCCGGCGAGGAAACGAAGGCGCAGTTCTTCTGGATCACCGGGCTTCTGAGGGAAAACTACGATCTGGTCTATCCCTATCTCAATGCGGACGGGAGCAGGGTCAGCCTGGATTCCGTCAGCTCGGCCAATATCTTCAACTACGACATCCTCGCCAAGAGCATTGACGCCAGGACGGGGAAACAGACCTCCGCCAAGGAGATCCTCTCGGGGGCCATTCGAGAATGGCTCTACGAACCCATCGTGGAGCGCATCATCGACAACAAGGTCCTCCCCGTCCGGCCTGTCATCAAGGACGGCAATATCGACAATATCGACGAGTTGGGGGGGTACGGGCCCTTCCTCTACTTTGCCCGGATGAAAGGGGCCGACGGGAAGCCCCTCTTTCCGGATACCATGGGCGGCGGGATCGGCGTGGAGCGCACTCTCTACTCCATTCTCCGGGGGGAGAAGATCAGCAAGATCGACGATGTCACCTTCTTCGGGAAAAACCCCGATTCGCATCCCCTCTATTTATATTAGGAAATGTCCGAGCAAGGGAGGTCAAGGGTAATGAAAGGAACGAGGATAGATCAGATTCTTATAACACCCGCTCAGGGCCAGGAGGTTCTGGTGGAGGGATGGATCAGGACCAAGCGGGACTCCAAGGGGGTTACCTTCCTGGAAATCAACGACGGATCCTCGATTAGGAACATTCAGGTAATCATCGAGGGAAGCTATCCCGATTACGAGAAGGAGGTGCACCGGCTGAGCAACGGCGCCAGCGTGGGCATCCGGGGTCTTCTGGTGGCCTCCCCCGGGGGGAAACAGTCGGTGGAGGTGCAGGCTCGGGAGATAACCCTCTACGGGGATGCCCCCGCGGAGGAATACCCCCTGCAGAAGAAGCGGCATTCCTTCGAGTATCTCCGGGAGATCGCCCATCTGAGGCCCCGTACCAACACCATGGGCGCCGTGGCCCGCATAAGGAACGCCATGAGCTTTGCCATACACCGGTTCTTTCAGGAGCGGGGTTTCCTCTATGTGCACACCCCCATCATAACGGGCAGTGACTGCGAGGGGGCCGGGGCCATGTTTCAGGTAACGACCCTTCCCCTGGATGACGTTCCCCGGGGAGAAGGGGGCGTGGACTACGGCAGGGATTTCTTCGGCAAGAGGGCAGCCCTCACCGTCAGCGGCCAGCTGGAGGGGGAGATCTATGCCATGGCTTTGAAGGACATCTACACCTTTGGACCCACCTTCCGGGCGGAAAACTCCAACACCTCACGGCACCTTGCGGAGTTCTGGATGGTGGAGCCCGAGATGGCTTTCTGCGATATCCACAAGAACATGGACGTGGCGGAGGATTTCATCAAATACATCTTCCAGTACGTTCTGGAGCACTGTGCCGACGACATGGACTTTTTCAACGAGCGGATCAGCCAGGGGGTGGCGGACAATCTCCGGGAGATCGCCGGCAGCCCCTTTCAGCGGATCAGTTACACCGAGGCGATCGAAGAGCTCGAGAAGTCCGGCAGGGAGTTCGAGTTTCCCGTACGCTGGGGGATCGATCTCCAATCGGAGCATGAGAAATTTCTGACCGAAACAGTCTACAAAAAGCCCCTCATCGTGACCGGTTATCCCAAAGAGATCAAGGCCTTCTACATGAAGCTCAACGAGGACGGGCGCACCGTGCGGGCCATGGACGTGCTGGTTCCCCGGCTCGGCGAGATCATCGGGGGCAGCGAGAGGGAGGCGGATTATGACAGGCTGAAAAACCGGATCACCGAGTGCGGCCTCAATGCGGAGGATTACTGGTGGTACCTCGACCTGCGGAAATTCGGCAGCGTTCCCCACGCCGGGTTCGGCCTGGGGTTTGAGCGGCTCATACAGTTCGTGACGGGAATGCAGAACATCCGGGACGTGATCCCCTTTCCCCGAACGGTCAATACCCTCGATTTCTAAGAGGTTTTTCCCGGAAGGGATGTGTCCGGGTTGTTCCGGAAATAGCTCAGGGCGTCCCCGATGGTGTTGAAGATGTTTATCTGCGCTTTGAAGAGATCCAGGATCTTGTGGTGTACGCTGTTGTCCGAGACGATCACGAGCTCTCCGCCCAGGCGCCGCTTTCGCATGCGGTCTATGGCCACCATGATGGCGCCGATGGCGGAATCGTCCGCGTAGCGTACCTTGCGCACGTCCAGAATGACCGTGGAGAAGTCCAGGTGATTGAACTCCTGGTCGGTCCGGTCCAGAACATTGCTTACATTGTAGATGTCTATCCTCTCGGGCTGAATGGTCACCACGAGGGAGTTGTCGATCACATCGTATTCAAAGAGATTGAGCTGTTCGCTGGGAAATTTCATGCGGCGGCTTAAACGCCT
>CALCJG010000278.1 GCA_937967705.1 uncultured Spirochaetia bacterium | reverse complement strand
AGGCATCCGGAAATTTGATAGTTCGAATATCCCAGGAGCGTTTCCATGAAGAAGGGTTTCCTCATTCTGGCGGTTGTCCTCTTAACCATAATTATGGCGGTTTCCGTCAACGATCAGGAGGTCAGCGCGCGGAGCCGGGTCTACCGGATCGCCCAGAAGGGGCCTGCCGGAGGCTGGGTCTTCTTCGACAAGGGGGACTATTCCGGCGGCTGGCGCTATCTGGAGGCGGCCCCTGAGGGACTGGGGGACGTGGAGTGGGGCTGCTATAAAAAGGATATACCGGAGACGAAGCGCAGGGCCATCGGGACGGGCCGAAACAACACCGAAGCCATTGTAAAGAACTGCGGGGAGAGGGATACCGCCGCCGGGAGGGCCCTGGCCTACCGGGGGGGGAGAAAGAACGACTGGTATCTGCCCTCCCGGGACGAGCTTGAGGTGATGAATCTCAATCTTCGCAAGGCCGGGATCGTGGGTTTCGACTATTTCGACTACTGGAGCTCCACAGAGTTCAGCGCCGACGAGGCCTGGGCCTGGAGTTACAGCCTGGGTTGTCTTACCCTCAGCAAAGACTATCCGATCATCGGGGTCCGGCCCATCCGTGCGTTTTGAGCCTCCGCAACATCCCACCTTTCCTTTTCCGGTCCTATTCCTGCGATAAAATCTTGACGAGCCGGTAACCTGAAGATACAATAGAGAAACATACGGTTGAAGGCGCTGATACGCTGGCCTCTGTGCTGATAAACCGAAAAACTGACAGTCGGGAGTAAGGATCTTATGAGGAACGGAGTAAAAGGTTTGCTGCTGGTGCTGGCTTTCTGTCTTATCCTTCCGGTTAATCTTCATCCGGAAATAGCGGACTTCTTCTATCAGAAAAAACCGATCACTCTGACCAGCTTCAAGGGGTATTCCCTTCAGGACAAGACCACCATGCTCGCGGCCCTGGATGTTGCCGATCTGAGGGTCAAGTACATTGCCACCCTTTCTGTTGCGGAAAAGGGGCAGATGAAGTCCCTGGCGCAGTCCCGCATTGTCTACCTGAAAACCAAGGGGCCGGGGCTTGGCCTGAATTCCGCTTCCATCGCCCGGCAGACGGAGAAGTACCAGACCCTCATACGGGAACTGGGGGGAAGCGCAGCGGCCGTTCCCGAAGACAAGGGGGGGGATACATCCGGTTCCGCGTCCTACCTTTCCAAAGTGGAGCGGGACGTGGTGAGCGAAATGAACCTGGCCCGCACCCGGCCCAAGGAATATGCGGAGAAACTGAAAAAACACCTCGCATATTATGACGGCAATCTCCTGAGGCTTCCGGGGCGCATCCCCATCCGGACCCGGGAGGGGAAACCGGCGGTTCAGGAGGCCATTAACTATCTCCTGAAGGTCTCCCCTGTCGGCTCCCTCCGGCCCTCGCGGGGGATGTCCCTGGCGGCCAAAGACCATGTTCGGGATCAGGCCTCGGGTAAGACCGGGCATTACGGAAGCGACGGAAGCAGCCCTTTTCAGCGCATGAACCGTTACGGTAAATGGAATTCCACGGCGGGGGAGAACATCGACTACGGCAATGATACCGGGGAACTGATCGTGATGGCCCTGATCATCGATGACGGCGTTGCGGGGAGGGGCCATCGGAAGAACATCTTCAACCGTTACTTCCGGGTAACAGGGGTGGCGGCCGGGACTCATCGGGTTTACCGCCACATGTGCGTCATAACCTACGCAGGGGATTACGCTGAAAAATAGCGAATCCGTTCCCTGATCAAGGTTCAAACCATTCCCTGATCCTCCCGAGCAGCAGAGCCGGTAGAGCGTACCTGTTGTCCTGTGTAACTTCAATCAGTTCCAGATCCCGGCGCTTCTTCAGCCCCTGAATGAAGGGATCCCCTCCCAGGGTGATGGTGCAGATGACGGGATTATCCGCGTCCAGGGCCCTGACGGCGGCCTTCCTGAAACGCTCCGACAGACACTCCATCTTGCCGATCTCGTCCAGAATGATAAGAAAGCCCGGTTCGGGCTCCAGGGCCGGGAGCGTTATCCGTTCCAGGTTTTCCAGACTGATCCCGTACCGCCGAAGCTGCAGGGGCGATGCGATATCCTCATGGGCCAGATATCCCTCGTCTCCTCCGAGGCTCTTCAGGAGGAATCCCCTGCGTCGTCCCTCCCGCCTTATCTCCTGAGTGTAAAATCCCTTGGCAGGGTATTGTAATCCTTCGATCACTCTCCTGACGACGGTCGTTTTGCCGGAGGAGGGGGCGCCGGTGAGAAAGAGGTTGCGATTCATCGGGTTTTCGGTTTTTTCCTGCCGGCAAGGAGGGTTTCCGCCTTCAGGGAGGAGACGTCGTAATGCCGCCGGGCCAGGTGTTCCTTCATCATCCGCAGGGCTTTCTCTTCGTCGGGAAGGTCCTTTTCCGGGCAGGGGCGTGTGTGGCCGCCCACGGCATAGCTGCTGAAACGGGGCGGATCCAGCTTCAGGGAATAGACCCGGTTGCAGAAAACCATCTCCAGCCGGCCCAGATTGTAGAACGGCGGACCGTGTTCGGCCCCCTCGTTGAGCCAGAGGCCGTCGGTGTCCTCCCGGCCCCCGTAGGATTTGACGCTGAAAACGGGTCTCTCTTCGTCCGGCAGTTTTTTCAGGAGAGAGCGGCCCTCCAGCCACGGAGGAAGAGCCAGTCCCAAATAATCCAGAAGGGTGGGGGTGATGTCTATGAGCTGGGCGTTGCCCCGGACCCGGCGCTGTTCCTTCATGCCGGGGAAGAGGAATACCAGCGGTATGCGGACCCCGGTGGACCAGGCCATGCCGTGGTCGGAATAGAGGACGATGACCGTGTTGTCCAGCCTTCCGGTCCTTTTAAGCTCTTCGGCGATCCGCTTGAAATGCCCGTCGAAATCCAGAAGAGCGTCGTCGAAAAAATTGGGCATCCAGTCCTCATCCTGCTCCTGGCCTGCGGCGTGCCCGTGGCCTTCACCCTGGGCCTCACCG
>CALCJG010000277.1 GCA_937967705.1 uncultured Spirochaetia bacterium | reverse complement strand
TGATACCGCACTGGTGGAAGGGGCCAATTACACCGTAGACCCTCCGGGGGGAAAGATAAAAAGCGGTATCACAGCCATAAGCGCCCGTTTCGACGGTAAGGACGTTCAGGTGAAGTGGAGATCCCGCGGGGACAGCGGTTCCGGCGAATATCAGATTGTGCGGTCCAGCAAGCGGCTGAAGCGTATCAGTTCGCTGAAGGGCCTGGATGTTTTGGGGAGCGTTTCCCTTGAGGAAGGCCAATATGTGGATCGGGAGCCTCCGGCGGGCAGATACTATTATGCCCTCGTTTCTGCCGGCAAGGGACGTCAGTCTTTCAAGAGCGGTGTTAACATTACCAGGAAAGCGGTGATGGTGAAAAAGGGCAGGACAGAACCGGAGTTCGCCCAGGAGGAGGAACCGGCGGAAGCGGACGGTAATGTGGACGAAATACTGCGCAAGACTTTTTTCAAGGGGGAATACCGACTTGCTCTATCGCAGCTGATGAAGGTGACAGGGGAATCCGAAAGTGCCTCAGACACTGCGAAGGCCCGCCTCTTTATAGGACGTTCTTATATAGAGATGAAGAAATACAGGGAAGCACTGGATTATCTGCTCCTCCCCGATGTTAAGAAATATTTTCCGGAAGAGGCAAAGTTCTGGAGCAGTTATGCCCTTTCGAGAATCCGATAGACCGTAAAGCCGCCGGTGCTCGGCGGCGTGACTTGCCGTAAAATCCCATTTGAGGAGAGCCATATATGAACTGGAAAGTGATTGCGGGTATCATGCTCATCACCATGGGCGTGGGACTTTTTCTCTATTATGACCGGTATGTCCGTCCGGAAAGAGAGGCACGGGAGATGATCGCCGAAGCACGGCTTATTTTTGAGCGGGGGGATGAATCCGGCGACAAGGATTCCATCAATCAGGCCATATCGCTTTTTTCCAAGGTCATCGCCAGATATCCCGAGACGAAGGCCATACCCGAGGCCTATTTCCTGACGGGAAAATGCTATGAAAAACTCAAACTCTATCGTCTGGCTTATCTGAAATACAGCTATCTTGCCAAAGATACTTCAGGGCTCGTTACACCGGAAATGAAGAAGGACGTACTGGTCCGCCTGGCCCATATCAATGTTCTGAAACAGTATTCCGAGGAGGGTATCCATCAGCTCTATTCCCTGCTCAATACCTCGTCCAACCAGGATTTTCGCGGCAGGATCTATACCGAACTGGGGCATACATATCTCAAGCTGGGGCAGTATGGCAGGGCCAAGCGCATGTTCGATATTTCCTTACAGGAATCGGGGTCCAACCAGGAGGCCCTTCTTGGCAAGGCACGGGCCTACAAGCGCATGGGATATGATGAAGACGCCTATAATCTCTACGAATACTTTCTGAAATATTACGGCGCCGTCAGTCAGTACACCGGAGATGTCCGTATGGCTTACAGGGAGCAGGCTTATAGAAGCGGCCTCAGCGCTTTCAGGAGGGGGCATTATTCCCGGGCTATCGGGTTCTTCAACCGGGTTCTCAGGAACTTTCCCTTTGACAGCCGCTCGGAGTACAGCCTTTACTGGATAGGGGAGAGCTATTACGGAATGAAGAGCTTTGATACCGCCATAAGCTATTTCAACCGTGTCCTGTCGAACTCCTACTACCAGAAGGATCAGGACGCCCAGATCAAGAAGGGTTATGCCTATTTCCTGACAAAGAGATTCGACCTGGCGGCCAGGGAATTTCAGCGGTACATGCGAAATTACCCCAACGGGAAATATGCTAATATCGCCAGTGAGTGGAAGAATATGAGTACCAAGGAACTCCTCTACCGCATACAGAGCCAGAAGGTTCCCAAGGCACTGGATGAGGACAAGGAAGAACGTTCCGACGATGCGGATGACGAGGATCTCGTGATGAAAAAGGATTCCTCAGCGGGCAAGGGGGATGATGACGAAGAGGTTTCCGGCAAGTATGACAAGGGGGTCCTTCAGGGAGGGGATGAGCGTCCCGCTTTTGAAAATGTCGCGGAACTGTAGGGTCTATGGACTCTTCCCTTCGAGCTGAAGGGATTTCTGAAGCATCCGTTTTTCCATTTCCCGGTTCCCTATAAACCTGTATATGTCAGTCAGCAGGATATAGGGTTCCGGGTTTTTTGGTTCTAACGCCGCCGCCCTGTTGAGGCTGGCGATGGCTTTTTCGATGTAATACCTCCTGTTTTTCGAAAGGCGCTCCGAGAAGTAGAGCTCTCCCAACTGTACGTGGGCCTTGTAGTAATCCGATCTCACCTTCAGCAGTTCCTCCAGGCATTTCACTGCCTTGCGTGATTCTTTCCTGCGGCGGTACAGCTGTGATAGCCTGATGTAGGCGTCGAGGTGAGCGGGATTCGCTTCGATCGTTTCTCGATACAGGGATTCCGCATTTTTGTCTTTTCTGTTCTCCTCTGCATTCAGCGCCTTCTGAAAGAGTTCATTCCCCTTGTCCTTCCCGATGGAGTAACAGGCATTGAAATGAAAGTCCGCTTTCGTCCTGTCCCCGCGATCGAGATAATAGTTGACGAGCTTCAGGTGAGCCATGCTGTGCCCGGGGTTCAGCTCCGCAGCCCGGCGGTAATGTCTTGCGGCGGATTCCATTTCGTAATAGAACTCGTAAATTGCGCCCACCTTGAAATGCGTCTCAGGCTGATTGTCGCTGATCTGCAGGGACCTTTCGTAGTAGTCGAAGGCCTTGTTGATTTTATTTTTCTTCATGTAGATGTCGCCCAGAATCGCTGCCGCCTGATAGAGCTGTCCGTTGAGACGCAGCGCCTTCTTCAGGTTTTCCTCTGCATAATCGTAGAGGTGGGCATTGTATTCTATCATGCCCTTCTTGTAGTAGTATTTCCAGGAGGCGTGGAGGGTTTCCGATCCTGTGAAAAAAAATAATAAAAGCAGGGTGAAATTTATTATTGACTTTTTATACATGGTAAATATTAATGCAACCGTTCGCAAGTGGTCAGGTAGCTCAGTCGGTAGAGCAGAGGACTGAAAATCCTCGTGTCGGCGGTTCGATTCCGTCCCTGACCATTTTTTTATTTCTCCTTCCTTACAGCCAGCAGTTTTTCCATCTCCGAAAGAATGTCATCCAGCGGTCCCTGTCGAGTTTCAGGGAGATTATCGGATTCCCAGAAACTGAAAGCGATATTCCGGTAGCTGTCAACTCCTTTAAACCTGTACCCGTAACGCTGCAGGATTTCCTGTATCTCGTCACTGCTGCCCCTTTCTTCCGAGAAAACAAGCTCCACCTTTCGGGAAAAATAGTCCATTCGGAGGAAGAGCGCGCTCTTGTAATCCTGGAGGCTGTCGATGTAGCTCTTGAATTCCCTGCTGAGCTGATTTACCTCGGGTTTGGGTCGGGGATTTTTATACTTGCGCATCACCCGCTTGAAAAAGAAGGCCCCTTTTCCCTCGGGATCCTTTTCCATGCCGTTGATGAATTTTCGCTCGTCCATGATTTCCCGCATCAGAAACTCTCCCCGCCCCCGGGGATTCTCAAAATCCAGAATACCCCGGTCCGCGCTGTCGTCTGCCTCGTGGAGGGAGTAAAAATCCCTCGTCTCCATCCTGTGCTTGAAAGACATCTCCAGGTAGGTGTCCTCGGTATTGATACGGGAGGCGATGAGCTCCACCTCCACCGAGGAGCTTCTGCCGTGTTCCAGAATGTTCTGTATGCCTTCGGTAAAGGCCATTCTCATCTCATCAGGGTCCAGGCCGGCCAGGTAGGCGAATTCCCGGGTTTTCTCCTTGAAGTAGAACATCGTTCCGGTGGTTTCTTCGATCCTCTTCCCCAGTTCATTGTTGATGATGTAGTCCCGGTTGATGACGGAGCGGAACCGCAGCTCCTGGACAGCTTCTCTCAGATGCGGGGATTGCCGGTAGATTTCTGTCTTATCCATGTGTTGCTGGCTCCTTTGAAAGGATGACCACGATGATGCATATCACCCCTGATATGAAAACAAGAATACTACAAAACCATGCCGGTTTCAAGATATTTAACGTAGGACCGGCCGCCGAAGAAGAGGGGGCTGTGCCGGAGAATTGAGGGGGATGAGGCACATTTTCTTGACAAATAGAGCCTTCGGCGGGATTATCCCCCTAAATAACTGTGAGGGGACGAAGCCATGATTGATCCAAAATTCATCAGGGAAGACATTACGCTCATTAAAAAGGTGCTGGAAGACAGGAATATGCGGTCCGTCGTCGATCTGGAAGATCTGGGAAAGATCAACGAAGAGAGGCGAAAGTTGATTGCCAGTCGTGATGAATTGCGGGAAAAACGGAACCGATTCTCCAAGGAGATAGGCGCCCGAAAGGGCAAGGGGGAGGATGCCGCCGACCTGATGAAAGAGGTGCAGGGATTGGGGGATGAGATCAAGAATGCTGAAACCCGGCTTGAAGAAATCAATGCGAAGTTCGATGAGATGGCGCTCTCTCTGCCCAATCTTCTGGACGCTTCCGTCCCGGTGGGGAAAAGCGAAGAGGACAACGTCGTCGTCCGAACCTGGGGGGAAAAGCCCGGTTTCGATTTTACTCCCAAACCCCATTACGATCTCGGCGTGGATCTGGACATACTGGATTTCGAGAGGGGCGTGAAGATCGCCGGTACGCGGTTCTACGTTTACAAGGGACTGGCCGCCAAGCTGGAGCGGGCCATCATCAACTTCATGCTGGACCTCCACACCACCGAGCACGGATACCGGGAGATCTTCGGACCCTACATCGTGAACGACGACAGTATGATCGGCACAGGCCAGTTCCCCAAATTCAAGGACGAGTATTACCGTATCGAACGGGACGGTCTCTCCCTGATACCCACCGCTGAGGTGACGCTGACGAATCTCTACCGTGACGAAATCCTGGAGAAGGAGGACCTGCCCCTTTACGTTACCATGCAGTCTGCCTGTTTCCGCCGGGAGGCGGGTTCCGCCGGGCGGGACACCCGGGGACTGATTCGGGTGCATCAGTTTCAAAAAGTAGAGCTGGTAAAGTTCGTGGAACCGGAGACCTCCTTCGATGAGCTGGAGAAGCTGGTGGCCAGCGCCGAGGAGGTTTTGAAACGGCTGAAGCTGCACTACCGGGTGAGCCTTCTCTGCAGCGCCGATACCTCGGCGTCCTCCGCCAAGACCTATGACATTGAGGTCTGGATGCCCGGTCTGGACCGCTATGTGGAAATTTCCTCCTGCTCCAATTTCATTGATTACCAGGCGCGCCGGGCGAAGATCCGTTACCGCCCGGAAAAGGGAGGCAAGCCGGCCTTCCTGCACACCCTCAACGGTTCGGGGCTGGCAGCCGGCCGGACGCTGGCGGCCGTCATGGAGAATTATCAGACCGCGGAGGGACGAATAGAGATTCCGGATGTCCTTAAGCCATACATCAAGCTTTAGAGGACCGGTTCAGGTCTATGATTATCCTGGACACCGGGCCCTGGGACTGGACGGCCTTCCGCCAGTCCCTGTCACTCTCCCTGCTTACGGGTAAGCCCGTTACCCTGAGAGGGGGGATACCCTTTCTGCAGAGCAATCCCCTCTGTGCCAACATTATGTCTGACTGGGAGGACATCTTCCATCAGAGCGGAACGGGCCGGTTGATGGCCAGGGGACAGGATGTGGAGTTCTACCCTTCCCCCGTTTCCTACGGAATCTATCAGTTCCTTACGGGTCCCTGTTCCTCCGCCGTGGAGACCCTTCTCCTTTTTCTACCGGTTCTCTTTACGCTGCCTTTCCGTTCCAGTCTTTCCTGCGAAGGGGTTACTCAGTCCCGTCTCTCGGCGCCGGTCAATTTCTGGAATGAATGCTTCCTTGCACATCTGGAGAGTCTGGGGTTTTACGCACATCTGTCCCTGCGGCGCTACGGTTTTTTCGGATCCGGGCAGGGCAGGATACAGGCGAAGGTCTATCCCTTCGAGAAAACCGGCGTTATCCGGGAAACCGGGGAAAAGAAGACGGAACTCGTCGGGGCAAGGGTGGTCCTTTCCGGCCTGAGCATGGAACTGGCCGCCCGGCAGAAGAATCTCCTGATCAAGCGGACGGGACTCCCGCAAGATAAAATCTCCCTGATCGAGGTGCAGGATTCCGCCGGAAGCGGGCATCTCGTGCAGATCTTCCATATGCGGGACGGCGTTCCCCTCATCTACTCCCTCTCGCTGGATGCCTACAATGCAGCGGGGGGCTACGTCTATGACAGCATCCCGGTGGATGACTGTCTGGGGGAGTTTCTGGGGGAGGTGGAGGCATCGGAGAGCAGCGGTCGGTGGCCCGATTTCCTTATCCGGGAACTGCTGCCCTATTATCGGCTGGCGGGAAGGGATGATGCGAATCTGCATTCGGGTTGCGCTGAGGCTACAAAAAGGGTGATGGACCTGCTCTTATAAAGGTTCTTCGTTGAGGAAGGAATCGAGTTCCATTCTCTTCTGTCGCTCTACGAGCATCTTTTCGTCCTTGATGTATTTGAAAAATTTGTGCACTCCGGTCAGTTTCAACAGGCCGTATATCTCCTCGTTGACGTTCATCATATAAACCTTGATCCCCTTGGCCTCAAGGAATTTAAGGATTTTAATGAAAACGCTGAGAGCCGAGCTGTTGATGTAGGGAACTTTCTCCATGTTGAAAATGGCGTTTTTGTAATCCTGAGGAAAGTTGTCTTTGACATACTCTTCGAGTATCTCCGATTCCTCATAAGGGATATTCCCTACAATATCGTAAATCACATAGCCATAATTGATACGATAGGTTAAGTGCATTGTCTCTCCCTTGATGCTTCCGATATCAGATTTCTTGATAGACTCTGGGAAAGGTTGTTGTCAAGATAAAATCTCCCTTTTTGGTAAAATGATCTCAAAATACCCTCTGGTAAATTATTCATTGACTTTTCCTAAAATATAGGCATCAATAGGGGATATGTCGACAGAAATTTCTTCCCGAAACCCTATATTGAGGGCCTGCCTGTACCATGCTGTTTCCCTCCTGGGCATGCTGGCGGTAGTGTTGTCCATTGCTGGGATCTATGGGCATATCCATGTGTCTGGTTTTACCCCCGAAATCATTCTTGCCGTGGCTCTGGGATCTGTTATTTCTGTGATGATTGTAATGGCATTCCTTTACAGACGGTTTAAGTGGCTTGTAAAACGGATGATTTGTGAAGGGAGGGGGATATCCGGTCTGGAGGACTGTTTCCAGGACGGTGAGACGCTTTACAGGACGTTCGTCAACACATCTCCCGACGATATTGCCTATATGAACCCGGAAGGCAGACTGCTCATGGTTAATCGCAAGGGCGTGCTCCTTCACGGGTATGAGAGCTTTGAGGAGCTGCAGTCAGCCGTTCCCAACGGCTTTGACCTGGTGCACCCTGAGGATCGTCTCCAGGCCAGGGATCAGGTGGCAGTACTGATGGAAACAGGCCTACCGCAAAGAGTGGAGCTTCGTCTCCTGCGCAAGGACGGGAGCTTCTTCCCCGCCGAGGTGAGCTCCTCGCTGATTTTCGACACCGACGGGCATCCCGGAGGGATTCTTTGCATCGCCAGGGATATATCCCGGAGGGTGCAGGTGGAGGAACGGCTGAACGAGCAGCTGGTTTTTGTGCAGACGCTCATCGATGCCATGCCGAACCCCGTTTTTTTCAAGAACGGAAAGGGCATCTACCTGGGGTGCAACCGGGCTTTCGAGAAATACATCAATCTCCCCCGGGAAGAGATTATCGGGAAGGATGTTTTCGGTGTCGCGCCGAAGGATCTGGCTGATGTCTATTATCAGAAGGACAGGGAGCTCTTCGAGAATCCCGGTTCCCAGATCTACGAGGCCTCCGTCAAATCCTCCGATGGAACCGACCACGATGTCATCTTCAGCAAGGCTACTTTTACCAACGGCAAAGGGGAGCTTGCGGGACTTGTGGGGATCATTCTGGATATTACCGAACGTAAAAGGGTGGAAGAGGAACTGCGGCGTTACCGGGATCATCTGGAAGATCTGGTCCTCAAACGCACCCGGGAACTCGAGGATATCAACCAGCGGCTCCTGACGGAGATACAGGAGCGGGAAAGAGCCGAGGTGGAGCTGCGGAAGAGCGAGTTGAAAAACCGCACTATCCTGGAATCCTCACTGGATGCGATATTCCTGGAAACCCTGGATGGGAACATCCTGGACTGCAATTCCACCGCCTGCCAGATGTTCGGTTACAGCCGTGAAGAGCTCCTGTCCCTGACCGTTTTCGATCTTCTTCCTGAGAATCCGGACTTTTCCCTTGAAAAACTCATAGAGGAAGAAATGAGAAACGGGGGGATGTATCTCGAAGCCTTCAACAGAAGAAAGAACGGGGATGTCTTTCCCTGCGAGGTGAATACCATGCTCGTCATCCTGGAGGGGGAGCGGCATGCCGTGGTTTTCCTGAGAGACATCACCGAGAGGAAAAGAAAGGAGGAGGAGATCAGGCATCTGAATGATGAGCTTGCGCACAACGTTAGACAGCTGGAGGCCGCCAACAGCGAGCTGGAGGCGTTCAACTATTCCGTCTCCCATGATCTGAGGACACCCCTGATATCCATAGGCGGCTTTTCCCGCGTTCTTCTGAAAAGGTACACCGATTCCCTGGACGAGGACGGACACCGTTTCCTCTCCGTCATTCGTGACAACACGGAAAAAATGGAAAATCTGATCAACAATCTTCTCGCGCTTTCCCGCCTGGGCTTCAAACAGCTGAAGATATCGGAAATCGATATGTCCGGGCTGGTAACTTCGGTTTATGAAGGTCTGTTGACGGGGTTTCAGGGAAGAGCGGTCAATCTGAAGATGCTTCCCATGCCGCCGGCCCGGGGGGACGCGTTTTTCATCAGCCAGGTGCTTGTCAACCTGCTCTCCAATGCCCTTAAGTTTACCAGGTATACGGAAGGGGCTATGATCGAGGCGGGGGGATGGGAGGAACAGGACGAGAATGTCTATTATATTCGGGACAACGGCGCCGGTTTCGATATGAATAAGGTTGACAGAATCTTCAATGCGTTCCAAAGATTGCATGGTGATGAGTATGAGGGATCGGGGGTCGGTCTGAGTATTGTTCAACGGATTGTCAACCGACACGGGGGACGAGCCTGGTGCGAGGCAGAGCCTGATAGGGGAGCTACTTTTTATTTCACTCTTCCTAGAAAAAAATAATTGATCATGGACTGATCGTGAAACGTGAACTGAACTTTGACTTAAAACAGATCAAATCCTACCTCACGGTGCTTGAGGAGAAGAGCTTTACGAAGGCATCCAGGCGTTTGAAGCTGGGGCAGGCGACCATCAGCAATCACATCCTACTGCTTGAGGAAGGACTCGGAGTGAGCCTGATACGCCGGTCCAGCAAGGATTTTTCCGTGACCAGGGATGGCCTTGTTTTCAAGGAATTTTGCGAGAGAATGCTCGCGGATCTCGAAGAGACTAGAGCGAGCTTTGCGCGAGAGGATTTTCCCGGTATCGTTCGAATCGCTTCCAGCACCATTCCCTCTGCCTATATACTGCCCCGTCTTTTAGGCGGATTGAGAAGCGTCAGTCCGGAAACCCTTTTTCGTGTAGAGATATCCGACAGCCGGGAGGTGATTGAAAAGGTCAAGGAGGGGGTTGTGGATGCGGGGATATCCGGGAAGATGTGGAAGCATCCCTCACTGGTCTATCATAAAATACAGACCGATGAAATCGTTCTTGTCACCTCGGATAGGGAATATCCGGAGATGATCGGAATAGAGGTCTTGAAGGAACTCCCCCTGATCTCCCGGGAAAAGGGATCGGGCACCCGGGATCATTACGAGACGGTTTTGAGCCAGAAAGGGATACTGCCCTCCGAGCTGAAAACCGTTCTGGAGTGTTCCACGTCGGAAAGCGTCAAGGAGGGTGTGCTCGCCGGAATGGGTATGGCTTTCCTTTCCCGGCTGGCTATAGAACGGGAACTGGCCTTGAAGCTGATAAGGATCGTAAAAGTCAAAGGACTGGCCATGAAAAGAGACTTCTATCTGGTTCATATGAAAAACCGAAGCCTTACCGTACCGGTAAAGCTTCTCCTTTCGTCCATAACCGGGTCATCCCGTTGAAAGCCGTTTACAGCTTTTCGATAAAGGCTTCGATGCGCGTCTTCAGCTGTTCCATGTCGCCGGATGAGTAATCGGTCTCCAGTGTCAGGTAGGGAATCCCTTCTTTACGGCATCTTTCCTGAACCTTCTTGGATTCGATCAGATAGGGCGTACAGAACTGCAGGGAGTAATGAATGACGCCGTCAGCCTTGGAATCCCTGACCATCTTGATGATGTTTTCCAGCCTTTCTTCGTTGGGAGTGAAACAGGCGCAGTCGATTTTCATGTAACGGTCGACCAGGCTTTCCAGCATGGTTTCCAGGGAATCCCCGTACCCTGCGATCATATCCCGGGTGTTTCTCTCTCCCACGCAGGATTCCTCGGCAACGATGGCGGCGCCGGCGGATTCCACCAGGAAGGGGGTCTTCCAGTTGGGGACCGCCATGGGACACCCGCTCATCACTATCTTCTTGAAGGAGTTACCGTTGATGGAAACACCGGATTTGCCCCTCTCTTCGAGCTCGTCACAGAGTGTGTTTACTGATCCGATAAAACGCGCGGGGTTGTCGTAAAAGGAGATCTGATTGATCAGCAGGGCGTCCCTGCCGGAGATGACGGAGGGATGCTTGTAGCGAATTTTAGCCAGCCGCTGAAGGGCCTTCCGTTTCTCATTAACAATCTCGATGCCTTTTTTCAGGCCCTCTGCGGTAATTTTTTTCCCTGAGCGCTTTTCCAGCTCGTCACGGAAGCGAAGGATTTCCGTTTTCCAGAGCTGCCGGTCGGACTCCCGTTTCATCTGGGGGATCTCCATCACATAGAGGTCTTTGAAACCGGAAAAGAGTTCGTAGGCCTTCTTTTTCCCGTCACAGGTGGTTTCGCCCACCACGAAATCCGCCACCTCGGTATAGGGGCACAGATCGGCCAGCCGAAAACCCACGAAGGCTTTGATCAGGGCGCAGGTGTTGCGGGGCAGATGCTCCTCGGCCTTTTCGAATCCGACTTCGGCCCCCGCGCAGAGCCCGATCTGCACACCGTCCACCGCCAGAACCAGTTCCTCTGGTACGTAGACGCAGAAGGTTCCCACTACGAGATTGCCCTTCTTCTTCTCCTCGATGAGTTCCTTGATGCGCAGGCCGTGCACCTCGGAGACGACGAAATCGAAGTACTTCATCCCCTCCGGACGGTTTTTCTGGGAAAGGAAGATATCGCCGTAGGCCTGCCCCAGAATACCGAGGAGGCCGTCATGGGCTTCCAGATCCAGTCCCAGCTCTTTCCACATGTCGACATGTTCTTTGCTCATTGCTTACTCCTTCTGTAAAATTTTGTGTCGCCTTATCTCAGGCCGCTGAATGATCACCGGCAATGGCTGCCAGGGCCTTTACGGCATAATCCACCTGGTCCCGGGTGTTGAATATCCCGAAACTGAAACGGACCAGCCCCTCCGGATAGGAGCCCAGGGTCTGATGGGCCAGGGGGGCGCAGTGCAGTCCGGCCCTGGACATGATGCGGAATCTCTCGTCCAGGGTCTGGGCGATTTCCGAGGGGGATAGACCGTCCATTCTGAAAGAGACAACCCCGGTATGTACCAGATGCGCGGGAACGATGGGGTGAAAACCCGGAACCGCTTCCAGGGCCTGATTGATAAAGCTCTCCACGAGGGTTTGCTCGTGACGCTGGATGCAGCCCAGACCCTTGTTTTCTCCTGTTATGTACCCCAGGCCGGCAAGAAGTCCGCTGATCCCCGCCATGTTCAGGGTTCCGCTCTCGAATCGGTCCGGCAGAAAATCCGGCTGCTCGGTCCTGTCCGAGAGACTCCCCGTGCCGCCAAATTTGAGGGGTCTGAGGCCCTTTTCGTCGAAAGAATCGCTCAGGACGAGGCCGCCAGTCCCTGTGGGTCCCAGGAGCCCCTTGTGCCCCGCGAAGGCGAGCAGATCGACACAGTCGCGCTGCAGGTCGATGTCGATGATGCCCGCGGACTGGGCGCAGTCCGCCAGCAGGGGGATGTTTCTCTCCCGGCAGGCACGTCCGATGGCCCCGAGGGGCTGAACCGTTCCTGAGACATTGGAGGCGTGGTTCAGGACCATCAGCCGGGTGGAGTGTCGAACGGCGCGGATCATGTCGTCGGGGTCCACCAGTCCTTCGGCGGAGCAGGGGACGACGGTCAGCGAGATATCACCGCGCCTCTCCATCTCCCGGAGGGGCCGTATGGTGCTGTTGTGCTCCATCGAACTGGTGATGACGTGATCCCCCGGGGAGGCCAGCCCCTGTATGGCCAGGTTCAGAGCCTCCGTGGCGTTGGCACAGAAGAGCACCCGCATGGGATTTTTTATCCCGAAAAATTCCGCTGCCTTCCTTCGAGCGGAAAAGAGCAGGCTGCCCGCCTCCGCTGAGAGGGAGTGGCCCGATCTTCCGGGATTAGCCCCTATTTGCTGCATATAGCAGAGAACACTTTCCGGAACGGATGGGGGCTTGGGGAAAGACGTTGCGGCATTGTCCAAGTATACGATGTTTTCGATTTCGGCGGATTCTGTTTTCATTTTATCTTCCCTGCCAGGTCCATGGTGGCGGGGAAGGGGTTTTTGTCAATGATTATATATAACAATTCATATAATTCAAAAAACAGATAGATGGTCCGGTTTGACTGCCCGGCGATTTCCCTGCCGCTAAAAACAGTTGACGGAAGGTTTGTCATTGGAAATGCTGATCGTTGTCGACATGGTAATTATGAAATAATTGACAGGTGAGATTTGATGAAAGCTAGGGCCTCCGTTGTTACTCGCAGGAAACACCATCCGCTCGGATTGATGACGCTACTGATGACAGCTGTTCTGCTGATACCCCCTTCCCGGGGAGGACTCCACGCTGCCGGGCAGGAGGAACGGATAATCCGTTTCCGTCCCGCTACAAGGAGCTATCTCGTCCGCTTCAACGGGGAAACCATCCGGGCTTACTGCCGCGTTTTCGATGTTCGTACCGAGCAGGAAAGGGAGAAAAACAGAAGAGAAAACCGCCTGGGGGGCAATGTGATCGTCTTCTTCCACGGTCATGCCCAGAGACCGGATGACGGAAACAATCTCCTGGAAGAGCTGGCCCTGCGCAGCAAATCCGGAATTCTGGTCATTCCGGTCTGCGACACTCCTTACGGCCGTGATGCGAAATGGCGGGGGGACAGCGGGAAGGTGGTTGTCCTGAGGGACCTTGTGCGCCTCGTGCTTCACGAGAGGGGAGTGACGTTGGAGGGATATGGCTATGATCCGGCCCTGAAAACCGTCATCGACGGGGCCGAGGTTTTCGAGCGGCCCTGGGAGAAATGGATAATAACACGGGCAACGGTTATGGGCTGGTCTCATGGATGTCTGCTTGCCCGCAGATTTGCCAGTGCTTATCCTGATACCGTTCGGGAGATGGCCCAGATGTCCCCGGCGGGTTATGTCAACTGGGGAGGTGAAAACTTCTGCGGGCCCTCATGCCTCATGGGGCGTTTTGCCTGGGAATGCGGAAATATAGGCACCGGAGTCTTTTCCCACCCGGGGGATGTGTTCGGTTCCGGATGGGGGGTTGCCAAGGGGATGACGGGGGATACGGCGCGGTCCTGCGGTTCCTGCATCGGAGGGAATAAGAGCTGTATGAAACCCTTCCGGAATTTCCGTGATACCAAGGACTGTGCCCTGTACGGAGACGATTCCAACCTGCCCGTGCCGAACCTGGAAAGGATTGTAATCCTCTTCGGGAAGGACGATACTCTCTTCAATGCGGGAAAGATCCTGGGGGCAAAGGATCCGAAGAAAATTACCGAAGCGGAAAAGAAGAAATTCTGGGAGAAGTTTTATGCAAAAACCTTTCCGGGGGCCAGGAGGCTTTTGCTGGAGGTCTATCCGGGGGATCACATCGGTCCCCTGGTCTATTATAAGAAATATGCGGAAACCGCGCTGAAGGAAACGGGTCAATACCGATGAAGGGGAAGTCGTGGGAAATGAAGGAGCGTTGCTGAATTGAACGGGTGTTATGATGGGTCGGCATAGAGCGTTCCATGAACGATCGTATCTCAACCAGAGAATCCGCGAGACCGACGAGGACCGGCATGCACTGGAGACACAGATCTATCAGCTGAATGCCGTCTCCCTCCAAAAAGGGATTAAGCAGGATGATTATTCCGTGAGGGATAAACTCTCCGGGATCAATGCGGAATTCAACCGATATTATGAATACCTTCGCCTCTTCGAACTGGGCAGAAACGGCGATGTGCGGGCCATCGAAGACATCCTGTATCATTTTGAAATTAATTATCTGGATCGTTCCAGAATCGGGGAGATGCTGAAAGATCTTCTGCTTGAAACGGGACCGAAGGAATCCCGTTCCGCCGTCGTTCCGGGAGATGCATCCCCAGGGCAGATCACCCCTGCCAGGGATCAGACTTATTATAGCAATATTTTCCGAAACATCAATAACCTGGAGCAGACCCTCGCGGAAAAGTTTTTCCCCCTTCTGCGTAAATTCCTCAAAGGCATCAATGAAATACTCTTCTGCTCCAGGCTGATCAGTCTCATGGACAGGGCCATACCAGACAGGTCTCAGGGGAGGAACGGGGAGTTCCGCCATGATATGAAAAGGTTGATGGAGGTCTTTTTCGGATTTCACTATAAGATAACCGGTCAGTATCATACCAGGGAAGAGGCTCTCGGCTGGATCAACAATCTCCTGGGTAAACTCGAATATGAAGACCGGGTACTTGAGAAGACAGGAGTCGGCAGTGAATTCTTTGAGGGGATGATCGGCCAGATCCTTCCCGAGACCCGTATCCTTGCGGATCTCAAGACGGAGCCTGGAGAATCCCAGCCTGCCGAGCGTTTCATGTCTAGGCGAGGGGCGGATTTAGCGGAACAGAACACGGTCCGTGTGAGGATTGCCGATCTTCTTGAGGATCTGAGTTCCCTGGGTTTGAAGCTCCCTGAAGGGGGATTGACGGCAGGGTCTGGAGGGGGGCCCTCAATTGCCAGGGGTGACAGGATTCTGTTCCATGCCCCGGGCTCCTTTGACATCACCCTGAAAGCCATTGCAGATTATCTGAGCGATTCTCTGATTTTTATCTTTGCCTGGCTGGGACGCGAGCTGCGCAAGGGGCCCCTGATCAATTCTCTGCTGGAGCCCATGGTGCAAAATCTTTCCCGTGCGGAGTATTTCGTAAAGAAATATCGGGAAGGTCTGGGTCTCTCGACGCTTCCGGAGTATCAGAAGGAAGGCTTTTTTACCGGGGATATTCAGCAGTATATACCCCGGAGCCTTGGCAGGGAGTTGACGGACAGCATACGGGAGAACTGCGAGGGTTTGGAACAGGCCTTGGGGGACACCTTCCACAGGCTGGATCTTCTGGCTCCCGACGAGAAGGTGCGGATG
>CALCJG010000276.1 GCA_937967705.1 uncultured Spirochaetia bacterium | reverse complement strand
CGCAAATACCGGGGGGATGTGCGCAAGGGGGCAGCGGTCCTCCGCTGAGTCTCTTGCATCTCCGGCGGCGTAACTCAGCTTTGCAGGTTGTGCCGGGTAATCTTATTGAAGAGGGTGGACTTGGGAAGATTTAACAGCCTCGCGGCCTTGCGGATGTTGCCCTGGGATATCCGCAGGGCCTCCCGGATGAATTCTCTCTCGCAGGTCTCCATCTCCTGGCTGAAATCGCATCCCTTCTTCAGCTTCTCGAAGAGATAGCGCTGCAGCATCTCCTCGTCGCCGCTCCCGCCCTCGGCAGTGCCGGCCTGTTCCAGTCCGGCGATGTCCCCGGCGGTGAGCAGGTCCCGGTCGTGGAGTACGGTGAGGCGGTATATGAGGTTTTCCAGCTCCCGTACGTTCCCCTTCCACTCACGCGTGGCGAGCAGTTCCATCGCGGATCGGGTCAGGCTGATCTGTCGGCCCTCCCGGGCGTACTTTTCCAGGAAATGCGTTACAAGGCCCGGGATGTCCTCCCGTCTCTCCCGCAGGGGCGGCACCCGGACCGGCAGGCCATTAATGCGGTAGTAGAGGTCTTCCCGGAACTCCCCGTTCCGGATTTTCTCCTCCAAATTCTGATGGGTGGCGGAGATCAGCCGCACGTCCACCCGATGGGGGTGTTCTCCCCCCAGTCGTTCGATGACCCCCTCCTGAAGGACCCGGAGTAGCTTGCTCTGCAGGGAAAGGGACATGTCCCCGATCTCGTCGAGGAAGAGCGTTCCGCCGTCGGCCATTTCGAACTTTCCCTTCTTCTGCCGGTGAGCGTCGGTAAAGGCCCCTCTCTCGTGTCCGAAGAGTTCGCTCTCCAGGAGATGTTCCGGAATGGCGGAACAGTTGATCTTCACGAAGGGGCCGTTTCGGAGAGAACTGCGATTGTGCAGGGCGTTGGCCACCAGTTCTTTGCCGGTGCCGCTTTCCCCCCGGATGAGCACCGGAATGCGGCTTTCCGCCGCGCGTTCTATCAGGCGGAAGAGTTCAGTCATGGAGGTGCTGCCGCCGATGATCTCCTCGAAGGCCGCCCCGGTTTCCGGGGGCGGGCAGATCTCCTCGCTTTGCAGCTCTTTCAGGAGGCGGTCGTTTTTCAGGGCTACAGCGGCCTGCTCGGCCAGTATGCCCAGGTATATCCGCTCTTCCCGGCCGAAGGGTATCTCCTCGCGTCGGGCGGCGGTGAGTATCCCGGCGGTCTCCCGGTCGATGCGGACGGGCACTGCGAGCAGTTCGCCGAATTGGCCCAGTATCTTTCCTGCGGTAATCTCGTTCCCCCTGGAGCCGGCCTTTTCCACAGCCCGTCGTGTCACGGTCTGGTCCCGCCGGGCGATGTCTTCCTCAAGCCTGTCCAGGTAATCCGAGACCTCGGGATCTGCCTGAAGGGAGCGGGAGGGGATGTATCTGCGCAGCGGGTCGTTTCCCGCCGGGAGTACGCTCAGGCAGGTGAAATCCGCCCTTAGAAGCCTGGCTGCCTCCCCGGAGATCTTCGTCAGTGTCCTGCCGGTGTCGCTTTTCGAGGCGATCTTTCTGCTGACGGCCAGGAGCGCAGATATCTCTTTCATTCGGCGGCTGATGCGGCTCTGCCCCTGCATGATGGTGGATTTGAATCTCCGGATGAATATGAGAGAGAAGAGGGTGATCATCACCAGCGCCGAGAAGCGGTCCCCCAGTAGTGTATAGTCAGCGCTGATGCCGTGATAGCGCAGGTCAAACCAGGTAAGCAGCCAGGTGAAAAGCAGGCAGAGGGCGATGCTGAAGAGGGAGTAGCGGAAATCGAAGCGGAGCGTTCCGCTGAAGGTAATGAAGTAAAAGCCGATATAAAGAGTGTCGTACAACGTTCCGTAGTGGACGGTCTTGTAAAAGGAAAGGGTCATAAGGCTCACGAAGACAGCCAGGAGGTCAACGAAAAGGGTCAGATAGCCCATCAGGGCGTGATAGACGTTCCGGCGGAGTAGGTAGAAGATGCCCAAGGCGTAGAGGAGAATGAGGCCCCACTTGAGGGTTGCGAAGAGGAGGTAGTCCCCGGAGATCTCTCCCCGCATCAGACGAATGATGTAGCTGGGCAAAAGCATCACCAGCACGATGAGGCGGAGCTGACTGACCAGTTTTTCGCCGGCCTTGCTCTCTTCCTGCAGCTGCCGGTCGAAGCTCAGGGGGGCGGAATGAGGAGATGTTCCTTCGTTATGGAATAGCATGGCTGTGTCCGCTCTCCTCAGATCTCTATCGCGTCGATTTTGAGTTCCCGTTTGAGGAACACCAGCAGGGAATGTACGGCGTGATAGTAGGCGATGTTTTCCATGCTGGTGCCCTTTCGCCCGCCGTCGCCCCACTGCCGCAGCGCTCCGGCCAGATGGGAGTCTGTGGTTTTCCCGGCGATCGTCATTTTGAGCCTCAGGTCTATGAATATCCCCGGTGAGTTCTGGGGTTTGATCTCCTGAACACGGCGGTTCAGCCTTTTACCCTGGAGGAAATCGATCAGGCGCTTGTGAAATTCCTTTGTGAGGATGTATCGTTTCTTGCGGGGTTTCCGTGGATCGCGTCCCCCGCTTTCAAAAGAGTATTCCAGGACATCGCCCCGGATGGTGAGGAGCGTCTTCTGACTGTTGGAATCCTTGCTTATCTCCTCTCTTGTAAGGGAGAGGGAGAGGCTGAAATCCTGCCTCTCGCCGGAACGGGTGTCCGCTAGGCCCGGCAAACCGGGGAAGACGCTAAGGCACATCAGGGACAAGGCAGCGGTGATGTTTCTCCATCGATCAACGGCGCCAGGTTTCATGACACTTCCTCCTCTTGTAAACAGTCCGCACTCCCTGCCGGGGGCATGCGGAACCGGGGGCATCCCCTTCTGGAAAGAAAGGCCTCAAGGGGCACGGTAGGTCTTCCCCTCGGTCAATATCACCCCTCCCTCCGCCGTACGGAAGCGGACCGGGATCGACTGCATACGCTTGCCGTCCAGCGGCTTGTAGACCGACAGGTGAAGATGGGGCGTGTCTGAATAACCCACGTTGCCCGAAAGGGCAATGAGGTCTCCCGCCCGGACCCTCTGGCCGGCCTTTACCCGGGCGCCGCCCTTTTTGAAGTGCACGTAGCGCCCCACGGTCCCGTCGGGATGTTCGATGGAAACCAGGTTGTTGCGGTCCCAGTAGTGGTTGGTCAGGCCGTGGCCGTCATACCGGTCCACCACCTCCACCACGACCCCCTCCCGGGCAGCCAGCACCTCGGTGCCCACGGGCATGCCCCAGTCCAGGGAATAGCGGAACTCCCCCTTGTGGGTGTAGCGCCCGTCGTAGCCCTGTACCACCGTGTAGGCCGCACCCTTTCTGTAGGGCAGGTGGTAGAGGGTGTCGTCCCTGTGCACCGCCTCAGCCGAGCCGAAGAGATAATTGTACATGAAGTAGGTGTCCCACTTTTTTGCCGGGTCCGCCTGGCTTACGGTAAGGGCCCGGGTGATCTTGCCGGCAGGGGCGGTGAGGGTCAGGGGCAGGGGCCGGTTGGCCCTGGCGTTGATGAAGCGGGTGAAATAGAGGGTGACGGTCAGGGAGCCGGCACTCCTGTTGCGAAAAAAGATATCCATGCGGGACCCTTTTTCCTCGGTGATGATGCTGACGGGGTGTTCCGTTCCGTATTCCGCGGAATGCCCCGCCGTCCGGAGGGCCGCTGCCAGAAGAGTGAGCGTGGCGATAAGGGCTTTGAAACGCATGATGGGGACTCCTGTAATCATCGTTTTTTCGATCCTGCCGCGGAGAAGCGCATGGAAACAGTCGGAATAATGATTTCTCCGCTAGGCATAGGCATTGCGGTTATTATAGGGGAAGGGGCCCTGGGTTACAAGACATTTACGGAATTCTTCATTGCACGATAAAGAAGGGAGAAGGGAAAAGGGCGGGGGGAACCCCCGCCCGGGTTTACTAGAACATCTGGGTGGCGGATAGACCGGCGTTGAAGGATTTGGTTGTGAAATCCTTGCAGTATATTATTGGGTCCGTGCCAGTCTCATTCATTTCGAATTTGATCTTGTTCTGCTGATAGAATCCGAAGAGATTGATTTTTGTAGCGGTGGTCAGTTTATAGTCAAATCCCAGGGTTCCCATCAGATGATACCCAGTGGTTTTAATGGTCTCTTTGCTCGACGCTTTGGTGGTTATGTTATCTATTTTTATATTGCCGTAGACAGCTCCCAGGGAAACGGTTAATTCCTTGGTGGCGTTCAGGGCGATTCCACCCCGAAGGGTGTAGGTCAGTTTCTGGTCTACCTCGGCTTTAGTTTCATAAATAGTTTTATTGTCCCCATCTGCTTCAAGGGATTTTCCATCGTATTTGCGGGGAAGGACGATACCCGCCTCGGCGGCAACATCGATGAGCGGAGTGAGATTCTGATAAATGCCGGCAAAAGCACCGGGGCCTTGTGTGTATTTCCAGTAGCCCGATACACTTTTGCTTGCACTATAAGCATTACCTATGTCATTTACACTTTTATCCTTCTTTATCTGATTGTATTGCCCCGCGTCAATTGCCAGTCCCAGCTGGGTTTTATCCATTGTGTAAAGGAGACCAATAGTAGCGTTGAGAATGAGGTTCTTTGTTTTTGTCGTGGTGTCTTTGCGATTGCCGCTGATGACCTCATTTTCGTCTTCCTGGCTGTTGTTATAATCCACTCCCAGCCCCACCCCAAGGGATAAGTTCTGGCTGAGAGCATAACCCATGCCGATCATGACATGGTTCATGACGTTCTTTTCCGTCGTTTCAGTCCTCATAGATCCCATGAGAGAATTCTGCATTTTGCTTGTAGTTTTGTCGTATTCCCTTTCGTAGGCAATTCCCAGGGCCATATTGCTGCCCAATTTGGTTAGATATGCCAGGGCGCCTTCATATTCGGTTGTGTCGGGTTTGTCGTAGTTATTTGTGTAATCAGTATTTGAAATAATCATGTTTCCTTTCGCACTCTGGTCATTCCAGAACTGATAATCCACGGCCAGGCCTGCCCCGTTGTTCTCCTTGTTTCCCACCAGCAGGGCGGGGCTGCGCATGGCGTCAAAGGGGCCGTCGCGTCCCACGAGCTGCAGATTTCCCATGGTGGTGGCCACGCCTTTGGCGAAGGCAGTGCTGGAAAAGAGCAGGATCGCAGCTATGATTGGTAAGAAGAGTTTGCGTTGTTTCATGTCATCCTCCAGTGAATGTGTTTTTTTTAACTTAACGCGAAAAATAAATATAAAACGGTTTTGCGGCTTGTGCAAGGGTTTTTTTAAAAAATATCCCTTCCTCTCTATGTGTTGGGATTGACAATCTTTATGGTTGATGAGGAGATAGGAGAGGAACAGGCATTCCGCCTGAAAGTCTGGTGTAAAACAGGATTGCCGGAGGCGTTGCATGAAACAGTATCCCCCTGTGGAAAAATATCTCCTGGCCAAGCCGGGGGCGGTCAAGGAATTTCCCTTCGGGCCGGACGCCGCGGTCTTCAAGGTGGGAGGGAAGATGTTTGCCCTGATGGCCTGGCAGGAGAAGCCCGTGCGGATCACCCTCAAGAGCAGCCCGGAGGACGCGGTGCTCCTGCGCTCCCTCTACGAGGCGGTCAAACCCGGCTACTACATGAACAAAAAGCACTGGAACACCGTTACCCTGGACGGGTCCGTGCCGAAGGAACATCTCCTCCGCATGATGGACGAATCCTATGACCTGGTGGTCCGGGGGCTTCCCAGGGCCGAGCGGGAAAAGCTTTGAGCGGTCCCTTCCTCCTCTACCTGGCGCCGATTCAGGGCATCACCGATCATCTCTTCCGTACCCTCTATGCCCGTCACTTCCCCGGCTTCGACCTGGCCGTGGCCCCCTTTGTGACCGGCAAGGGAAAGGACCGGATACGGAACAATCTCCTCAAAGACCTGCTGCCTGAGCGGAACCGGGAGCTTGCGGTGATCCCCCAGGTGCTGAGCGCCGATGCGGGTGAATTCCTACTCCTCGTCCGGGCCCTGGAGGAGTTGGGGTACGACCGGATCAACTGGAACCTGGGGTGTCCCTATCCCATGGCGGTCAAGAAGGGCCGGGGGGCCGGGCTCCTTCCCCATCCGGATCGGGTCAACGCCTTCCTGGAGGGCGTGTCAGGACGAATGAAGTCCCGTCTCTCCGTCAAGATGCGGCTGGGTCTCGATTCCCCGGAGGAGATTCATCGGCTCCTGCCGGTGCTCGACCGTTACCCCCTGGAGGAGATCATCATCCATCCCCGGACGGCCCGGCAGATGTACGGGGGAAAAGCCGATCCGGCGGCCTTCGCAGAATGCCTGGGGCTGACCGGGCACAAGGTGGCCTATAACGGTGATGTCCTGTGCGCCGACGACCTCCGCTCCCTGGCCTCGCGTTTCCCCGGGGTCGACCGATGGATGATCGGCCGGGGTGCCGTCATCGATCCCTTGTTCCTGGAGGAGATCCGAACCGGGCGAATCGCCGGCGATGAGGAGCGCAGAAAGCGCCTGAAGGATTTTCACGGAGCCCTGCTGGAGGGATACGGTTCGCTCTTCTCCGGCTCCGCTCATCTACTGGACAGGATGAAGGGGCTCTGGGAATATCTCTCCCTGGGATTCCGTGAGGGGAGAAAAATCGGCAAGATGATCCGCAAGACGGGAAATCTCCGGCACTACAGCGAACTGACCGAACGTATCCTCACGGAAGAGGCCTTCATCCACCCGGGAGGGGACAGGGCCGCCCCTTGACTTTTTCACCCCCCGGGGGTATAATCGCCTCCATTTCATGATATGTCCCCGTCGGCGTCAAACGGGGGAGGAGGGGGGATGGCAACAAGGGGAAACGGCAGGGATGTCCTTTTACAGGCTTTTCACTGGAATCTCGTTAAAACTCAGGGAACCGGAACCCTCGACGGGGGGGAGCGCTCCTGGTACCGCATACTGGCGGACAGAACCGCAGCGATAGCGGACCTGGGCTTTACCATGGTCTATCTGCCGCCCCCCTGGCGGGACGATTCCCGCTGGGAGTCCGACGGCCGGCACGGCGGCGGGGAGGGCTACTTCTGGCACGATTTCAGCCTCGATTCCCGATACGGCAGCAAGGCGGAGCTCACGGCGCTTGTCGGCGGTCTGCACCGGCGGGGAATCCGCGTCATCGTGGACCTGGTAACCAATCACCGCGATGGGGCCCGGATGGAGCAGGATATCTGGGAGTATCCCGGCCCCTGCTGGAGCGTGGGGGGCTACGATGACGGGGGAACCTTCATGGACGGGAGTTATGACCTCAACCTCTCGGAGCCCCGGGTTCACCGGCGCATCAAACAGGCCATGAACGAGCTGATGGACGAGTGCGGCGTGGACGGCTGGCGGTGGGATTACGTCTGGGGGTACGCCGTGGAGGACGTGGTTTCCTGGATCAGGGATACCGAAAAAGAGGAATACTTCTCCGTGGGGGAATACTGGCAGTCCTCCCCGTACATGACCAACGATCCGATGATCCGGAAATACGGTCCGGACGAGCGGAACCGCATCCTGGGATGGGCCCGGGACAGCGGGGGCTGCGCCTTCGACATCATCCTCAAGCGGGAGATACAGACCGGCAACCCCGCCAATCTGAAATACGGCCTGAACACGAGGCCGGAACCCTCCGAGCGGGAGATGGCGGTCACCTTCGTGGACAATCATGACATGGGGGCCTCGCCCTACAGCCCCGCCAACGGCTGGGGTCAGCAGTGCTGGCCCTGCTCGCCCTATTTCAAATCCATGGCCTACGCCTTCATCCTCTCCATGCCGGGAACGCCCTGTGTCTACTGGCCCGACTGCTTCGACTGGGGTCACGGGGAGGAGATTGGCCGGCTCATCGCAGCCCGGAAAAAGGCGGGCATCGTTGCCTCCTCGGACTGGACCGACCTCACCGGTGCGCATTACGGCTTCGCGGGGCTGGTGAAGAACGGGGAGGGCGTTGAGACTCTGGCGCTCTCCATCGGCTCCGATTACACCGGCCCCGGGAAGGGCTGGGAGGTCGCGGCGGAAAAAAAAGGGGAATGGACTGTCTGGGTCCGGAAGGACCTCTGACCGGGGAAGGTTCCGCCGGAAGGGGTGATGTCGTCCGCTCCCGGAACGGAGGCCCTTCTACTGTTTTCCGGGCGTTGTGCGGAACTTTTTCCTCTGCACCCGGCGTATCGCCATATCCGATATCCATCGGGAGAGGAAACCGTTGGAGTATCGGTGGAAAAGGTAGCTGCCGCGGGCCAGGAACCCCGGGATCACCAGGAAGCGTTTCTTCTTTATGCCACGCAGTATGGCCCGGGCGGCGTTCTCCGGGCTCAGCCGGCCCGGAAGGTTCTTAACCGCCCGCGCCTCGGGAGGCAGGGTCTTCTCCTCCTCGTGGATCAGGGGTGTGTCCACCTCGGGAGGGCAGACCACCGTCACAGCGATGCCCCGGGGCTTCAGCTCACCCCGCAGGCAGTCGGCCAGACCCATCACCGCAAACTTGGAACAGCCGTAAGCGCTGTAGCCGTACATCCCCATGAGACCGGCGGCGGAGGAGAGGAGCACGATGCGGCCCCCGCCATGGCCCTCCATGAGGGGCAGGAGGGCCTGCACCAGGTGCCAGGTCCCGTAGACATTGGTGCGCATAACCCGGTCGAAGGCCTCCGGGCTGATCCGGTCGAAGTAATCCCCCATCCCGATCCCGGCGCTGTGTATTACCAGGTCCGGAACCCCCGCCGAGGCGGCGATCTCCTCAATCCCCTGTTTGATATTACCGGGGTCGCTGACGTCCAGGGATCGGATGGAAACCGAATCGGGGGAACAGCCGGTGTCCTGGATGAGGCTCTTTTGCGCCGCTTCCAGGGCGGGAAGGCCCCGGGCGCAAAGGATAAGGCGGCAGCCCTCCTTTGCCAGAAGCCGGGCGACGGCCAGGCCGATGCCGCTGGAGCCGCCGGTGATGAGGGCCAGGGTGTGGGGCAGTCTGCTCATTGTATTTCTCCTCCATGGGATTTCATTATATCGCTGCTCTCCCTCAGGGAGAGCCGGATCTCCTCAAGTCCTTCCTCATAACCCACCCGGGGCTGAAAGCCCAGCTCCCTCCGGGCCCTGTCGGCGGGAAACCGGTTGTCGGAGCCGATCAGGTTGAGCGCCTCCCGGGTGACCGGCGGGCGGTTCCGGAAGCGAAAGAGCCTTCCTGCTGCCTCGCAGGCGAGGGCGGAGGCCCTGGCGAGGGGTAGGGGGAGAGATCGCTGAGGTCCCGCGCCGATCATCGCCGCCAGGTCCGAGAAGTAGCGGCGCCAGGTTATCTCCAGGTCGTCGCAGGCGTTGTAGATCCGCCCGTCATCGATCCCCTTTTCCAGTACCGCCAGGATCAGGTCCGCCAGGTTGTCCGCGTGAAGCAGTCCCGCGTTGTTGCTTCTGCTCCCCACCAGGGAGGGGAGGCCGCTTTGTATCACCCCCAGAACGTCGTTGACCCAGGGACCGGACCCCGCCCCATAGACGTTGGCAGGACGTATGACTGCCAGGGGCAGGCCGCGCTCCCGGGCGTATTCCCTCGCCAGATTTTCCTGCGCCTGCTTGGTGCGGCTGTAGGGGCCCAGGGGGCTGCCGTGGGGGGTATCCTCGGTGCAGACCTCCCGGGGAATGCGGTCGGCGTAGACGGCAATGCTCGAGAGGAGGATCACCCGGCTGCGGGCAGCGAGGGCCGCATCGTAGACGTTGCGGCTCCCCTCCACGGTGATTCGCCAGTAGGTTTCCAGGGGGCCCCAATCGCTCACCAGCGCAGCGCAGTGGATGACGGCGCCGGTTCCTTCCACGGCCCGTTGGATCGATACGGGATCGGTCACGTCGCCCCGCATCGTCTCCACGCGGCCCCCCCAGAACTCCGGTATCCCCTCGCCCGGAAGAGCCAGGGCGCGCACGGGGA
>CALCJG010000275.1 GCA_937967705.1 uncultured Spirochaetia bacterium | reverse complement strand
CTGAAAATCCTTTCGCGAGAAGACATCCTCCGCGGCCTTGATAATCTGCTCCCGGCGGCTCTCCTTCTTATTGGGAAGCTTGGTCTTCTTCGTCATTATGCGTTCGGTCCCCGATTGGCTTCAACGCGGTGCCATGCGTATGGCGCCGTCAAGCCTGATGGTCTCGCCGTTGACCATAGTGTTGTTGATGATGTGGAGTACCATCGCGGCAAATTCCTCCGGCCGGCCCAGACGGGAGGGGAAGGGAACGCTGTCTCCCAGGGATTTCCGAACCTCCTCGGGAAGGGACGCCATCATAGGGGTATCGAAAAGACCCGGGGCGATGGTTACGTTTCTAATACCGTAGCTCGCCAGGTCGCGGGCGATGGGCAGTGTCATCCCCACTACTCCGCTCTTGGAGGCCGCATAGGCTGCCTGACCGATCTGCCCGTCGAAGGCGGCCACAGAAGCGGTGTTGATGATTACGCCCCGCTCCCCTTCACCGTTGGGCGTGTTTTCCGACATTTTCATCGCCGCCAGGCGGATCACGTTAAAAGTACCGATGAGATTGACCTTTACTATAAGCTCAAACTGCTTTAATTCCATGGGCCCCTTTTTTCCGATGGTCTTGACCGCCGTGGTGATCCCTGCAGCATTAACCGCCGCGGTCACCTTTCCGAATTTATCCGTCGCCAGGTCCACAGCGGCCTTAACATCCGCCTCGCTGGAGACATCACATTTACAGTAAACGGCAGCCCCGGCCAGTTCGGCCTCCAGCTTTTTCCCTTTATCGTCCGCCAGGTCCATGATCACGGATTTTCCACCCTGGGCCGCCAGCCCTCTGACCACCGCCTCTCCCAGCCCGGAAGCCCCTCCGGTAACAAGGGCCACAACATCGCTTATCTTCATCGCATTCTCCTCTCTCGTTATTTATACTGGGCGGTTCCGTTTATCCCCTTCACCACCCCGCCAGACCCCCTTCTAAGGATCCTTTGCATCGGCAGGCATGGGACAATCGCCGGAACAGACCGCAAGCTGAACGTAAAAATAATAGACCATCAAACAATTGTCCAATATTTTTTCATTTTATCGAAAAACAAAGGCAATTTTATTAATATTCATAAGATATTTCGAAGATTAACAGACAGATAGTACAGATTTTTTAAAATTTTTAGACAAGCCATTGATTTATTTCATTGCATTTTTCCGCCTGTTTTCTAAAGTATGTTATCCAAATTATTAGCAGATCAAGGAGATAGAGATTATGAGCGATAAAGATGTCGTCATCGTAGCAGGCTGCAGGACCCCCATCGGCAGCTTCGGACAGAGTTTGAGAGATGTTCGCGCCTTTCAGCTGGGCGCCCTTGTCATGACCGAGGCCCTGAAACGGGCGGGGATCGAAGGAGGAAATCTGGACGATGTTATATTCGGCGACTGCATTCAGACCAGCGACGAGGCCAACACCGCCCGCACCGCCGCCCTCAAGGCGGGGATACCCGTGGAGATTCCCGCGGTGACCATTCAGCGCCAGTGCGCCTCCGCCATGCAGGCCACCATCTTCGGAGCCCAGCAGATCATTTGCGGGGATTCCGAGATCGTTTTGACCGGCGGTGTAGAATCGATGAGCAACGCCCCTTACGTATTAAAGAAAGCCCGCTGGGGCGCCCGGCTGCAGCACGGAGAGATGACCGACGTCATGTGGGAACTCCTTCACTCCGGCAGCGGTCTTTTAGGCGAACCTTTCATCATGGGCCAGACAGCGGAAAACCTGGCGGAAAAGTATAACATAAGCCGGGAAGAGCAAGACGAAGTGGCTTTTCAGAGCCATCAGAAGGCCATTGCCGCCATCGAATCGGGCCGTTTCAAGGACGAGATCGTTCCTGTTCCGATCCCCCAGCGAAAGGGCGAGCCCAAGATGTTTACCACGGACGAACACGCCCGGAAGGATGTCAGTCTGGAGAGCCTGGCCTCCCTGAAGCCCGTCTTCAAGAAGACCGGCACGGTCACGGCGGGCAACTCCTCCGGCCTCAATGACGGCGCCGCCGCGATGATACTCATGTCGGCCAAGAAGGCAAAAGAACTGGGACTCAAACCGCTGGCAAGATTATGCGCCAACGCCGTCGCAGGCGTAGAACCCCATCTCATGGGATACGGGCCGGTTCCCGCCGTTCAGAAACTGCTGAAGAAAACCGGCAAGAACCTTCAGGATATCGACCTCATCGAATGCAACGAGGCCTTTGCGGCGCAGTACCTCTCCTGTGAAAAGGGTCTGGGCCTCAATCGGTCCATCGTGAACGTGAACGGGTCGGGGATCGCCCTGGGACATCCCGTGGGATGCACCGGCGCCCGGATCATCATCTCCCTGATTTTCGAGATGAAAAAGAGAAACGCCAAACAGGGCATCGCCACCCTCTGCGTGGGCGGAGGCATGGGCGCGGCCGTTTTAATAGAAAACCTGTAGGAGGTAGGTCATGGCCAGTTTACTTGTCGACAAGCGGGACGTTCAATTCGTTCTTTACGAGCAGCTGGATCTGCTGCGGCTTACGGAAAAACCCATGTTCGATTATTTCTCACGAAATGAATTCGACATGATTCTGGATCAGGCTCTCCGCTTTGCCGAGAATGAGCTGGCCCCGACCAACCAGGATGGAGACCGGACAGGGGCGCAATGGAAGGATGGTAAGGTTACCATCCCCCCCTCCTTCCACAAGCCTCTCAAACTCTTTGCCGAGCAGGGATGGGTCTCCTGCACCGATGACCCCGAAACGGGCGGGCAGGGACTCCCCATCGCCGTCTTTACGGCGGCCAACGAGATGTTTCACGCCGCCAACACCGCCCTGAATCTCTACACGGGCCTTGTCCACGGGGCCGGGAAGCTGATCGAGCTCTTCGGCACGGAAGACCAGAAGGCACATTACCTGGAAAAACTCTATACCTACCAGTGGGCCGGCACCATGTGCCTCACGGAACCCGGCGCGGGGAGCGACCTGGCCCAGATTACGACCAAGGCCGTAAAGATGCCCGACGGCCGCTACAAGATTACCGGCCAGAAGATCTTCATCACGGCAGGGGACCATGACGTTACGGACAACATCATACACCCCGTCCTGGCCCGGATCGAGGGAGATCCCGAGGGGATCAAGGGAATCTCCATCTTCATTGTCCCCAAATACCGCCTTAACGAACAGGGAGAATCAGGGGAATACAACGACGTAACCTGCGCGGGGATTGAGCACAAGATGGGCATACGGGGTTCGGCCACCTGCCAGCTCAGCTTCGGAGACAACGGGGACTGCATCGGGGAACTCCTGGGCGCACCCTGCCAGGGGATCATGATCATGTTTCACATGATGAACGAGGAACGGCTGAATGTGGGAGTCCAGTCCCTGGGACTCTCCTCCACGGCCTATCTCCATGCCCTCAAATACGCGAGGGAGAGGCTGCAGGGAACTGATATACGCCAGAAGGGTCAGTCCACCAGGCTCTTCCCCATCATCAAGCATCCGGACATCAGGAGGTCCCTGCTCTGGATGAAGTCCTACATCGAGGGGATACGGGCTCTCAATTACTACACGGCCCTCTGCATAGACCTGAGGAACGCGGAAACCGACGAGACGAAGAAGAAGGCTGCCGGAGCCCTGGTGGAATTTCTCACTCCCGTCTGCAAGGCCTACTCCAGCGACATGGCTTGGGAGATCTGCGAGCAGGCCATACAGGTCTTCGGCGGATACGGATTCTGCGGGGATTACCCCGTGGAACAGTTTGCCCGGGACAGTAAAATCACCTCGCTTTACGAGGGGACCAACGGCATTCAGGCCATAGACCTTCTCCAGAGAAAAATGGGTATGGCCAAGGGACAGGTCTTCCAGTATCTGCTGGAACAGATGGACTCCTCCATCAACGATGCCGCAAAAGTGCCGGAACTCGCCGGCTACGCGGAGAAGGTTAAGAAGGCGAAAGCCAACATCATCGAGGCTGCCGAACATTTCCGGGCGATGATAGCCGATGGTCGTGTTCCGGAGGCCTTTACCAACGCCACTCCCTTCCTGGACATGATGGGGGACACCATTCTGGGATGGATGCACGTATGGCAGCTCGCCATTGCCCATCGGAAATTCACCGAATTGTGCAGCGAGAAGAAGGCCACTACACCGGAGGAACGCAGCCGGCTCATTCAGGAAAATGCCGAGGCGGCTTTTTATTCTGGCAAGATTCACTCGGCGCAGTTCTTCCTCAACAAAATTCTCCCCATTCAGGAAGGTAAGTTCCTGGCCCTCAAAAACGCGGATGTCTCCCCCCTGGAAATCGAGGATTGTGCCTATGGGGAAGAAGTGACGCAGTAGAAGAAGGGATGATCGGACGATGTGAGGAGCGGAACCATGAAAGACCGGCACAACATGACGGATTACGACAAAACCTGGAAGGAATTTCGGTGGAACATCCCGGAGTTTTACAATTTTGCCCTTGATGATTTCGACAAGTGGTCCACCGACAAGACCAAGACGGCCCTTATAACCGTTTCGGAAGACGGGCGGAGCGCCTCCCGGCTCTCCTTCTGGGAGCTGAGCATTCTGGCCAACAAATTCGCTCATGTCCTGAAGGAGATCGGCATCAAAAAGGGAGACCGGGTCTTTCTGATGCTCCCCCGCTCTGAGGAATGGTATATCGCCATGCTGGGGATGATCAAGTCCGGGGTGATAGCCATGCCGACGCCGAACCTGGTGACGGGCCATGACATCGATTATAGAATCAACAGCGCCGGGGCCGTCCTCGCCGTTACCAACGCCGAGGGGACCGGGAAGGTGGATGCCGTGAAAGATAAGATCCCCGGCCTCGCTCATCGCATCATCGTCGGCGGGGAAAGGGACGGCTGGCAGTCCTTCGAAAAACTGATGGAGAAGGCTCACCGCCATTTCAATCCCGATGATTTCGGAGGAAAGACACTCAGTTCCGATCCCATGCTCATCTACTTTACTTCGGGAACCACGGGAAATCCCAAGATGGTGCGCCATACCCAGGCGTACGCCCTGGGACATCTCGTAACGGCTTCCTATGTTCAGGACCTTACCCCCGGCGACATCATCTGGGTCCACGCCGATACGGGATGGGCCAAGACGGCATACGGCAAGCTCTTCGGGCAGTGGATCATCGGGGCCGCGGTGATGCAGTGGAAGATGGGAGCCAAGTTCGACCCCCGGCACATGCCCGAGATCATCGAGCGCTACGGAGTCACGGTCTTCTGCGCCCCCCCCACGGCCTACAAGCTCCTGATCGGCCAGGTCGATCTCTCCCGATACGACTGGAGCGAACTTCGCCACTCCCTTTCCGCGGGGGAACCCCTCAATCCCGACGTAATCAAGGCCTGGAAGGAATATACCGGGCTTTCCATCTATGACTATTACGGGCAGACCGAAACCGTCCCCCTCGTGGCCAATTACCCCTGCCTCCCCATTCGGGAGGGCAGCATGGGCAAACCCACGCCGGGGCATGTCGTGGAGATTCTCGACGATGAGGGAAATCCCGTGCCCGTCGATGAAGAGGGGCATATCGCCGTAAGGGTAAAACCAGTCAACCCGCCCGGCATCTTCGGCGGCTACTGGAAGGAGGAGGCCGCATCGGCTTTCTCTGGTGACTGGTATTACACGGGGGACAAGGCCTACCGCGACAGCGACGGTTACTTCTGGTTTGTGGGCCGGTCAGATGATCTCATCAAGTCCAGCGGCTACCGCATCGGTCCTTTCGAGGTGGAAAGCGCCCTGCAGGAACATAACGCCGTCATGGAGAACGCCGTCATCGGCGCCCCGGACGATCTTAAGGGACAGATCGTCAAGGCCTTCGTCGTGCTCAAACCTGGTTACGATCCCAGCCCCTCCCTGGTAAAAGAGCTGCAAGAACACGTGAAACACGTGACGGCCCCCTACAAGTACCCCCGGGAGATCGAGTTCGTCACCGAACTTCCCAAGACCATCAGCGGTAAGATACGCCGTGTCGAGCTGCGCAAGAGAGAAAAGGAAAAGCACGCCGCTTCGAAAGGATAATGAAAAAGGCCGGGATTATCAATCCTGGCCTTTTTTTATCATCTTCATTGGGAAATACTGTCGGGAGGTACAGGCTTTTTCATTTTGCGCTTTCCCTTAATCCTGATAAGGAAATCCTCCTCGGAGATCGGCAGGCTGGACCCATTGGCTTTATCCCACTTTACCTCCGGAAAACGCTCTTTGTCATGAGTATAGCGGATAAGATCCGAATAGGAGAAGTGTTTAAATTTCCGGTCCATTTCGTCCAACAGGGTCATCTCGGAGGGACTCAGAAACCAATACCCGCGACCTTTTTTTCTTATGAAAATAACATCATACCCTTTCTTCTCGAAAAACAGATCCCAGGACATCTGCATGTGAATATCGAAGTAATTGCCTTTGATTAGGCTATACAGACCGCTGAGGACAGGACCGTTCTCCATGGAATAATAGCTGTCCCCGGTGATCGTTTTGCCCCATTTCCTGTAATGCTCCCGGTCGGCGATGTAGAGTATTTTAATCAGTTTTGTATAGTTCAGCCTGCCGGCGTTTCTTTCCAGCATAAAACCGGCCACCTGTATGGCCTTTGCAATATTTAATCGAGGAGTTTTCATTTTTCGTGTTTCTATATTTGCGGAAAGTCCTTCACTGAGAAAATAAGGTAAAGCACAATCCCTGTCAAGTATTATTTGGCATAAATCATGTTTTACCCATCACTTTTGGACAGTATAATTAAAGCAACCATTACACTCACCCCCGGCCCAGAGCCTCACGGATTTTCTTTGACAGGGATGACACAGAACAGGGTTTACTGATGAAGTTAATGCCCTTATGAAGAACACCGCGATCCGTTATCAAATCCTTGGTATAACCCGAGGTATAGAGCACCTCCATATCCCCCCTAAAAGCGAGCAGCTCTTCGACGAGCGTTTTACCATTGGTATCCGGCAGTATGATGTCCGCTAACAGGAGATCGATCCTTTCCCCGCCTTCACGGACCAGAGCCGGGGAATCTGATCCGTTTCTCGCCTCGAACACACGATATCCCATTAATCATTATACCATCCGCTTAGCTTATTCCGAAAGATCACAGCTTTGCATTATTAATACAAGATCCGGGGAGATCCGGCAGTCGGGGAAGAGGATTCTGCCGGCGACAGCGAGGTCATCCAGGCCGTGGTATGCCCCGCCGAGTCATCCGTCCTGGCTGCCATCCGCGATCCCGTCACCGGAACCCATTGAGGAGGTCCGCAATGAGCATAACGGTTCGGGCAGACATGCCGGCGATATCGACATCGTCCGCAGGATTGACGACAGCCCCAGCAAAAGACCAGCGGAGCAGCACCCCACTGAGATAAACATGGCCGATTTAAAGGTAGATGCGGCTCCGCTTGAGCCCGATTTCCTCTACGGTGGTTTTTTCCATCTGCAGCTTGAAGGCCCAGTTTTCACTCATGTCGTTGATAACCAGGGCGCCCTCGGGGCACCGGGCCACACATCCCAGACAGGCGATACACCTGGCCCCGTCCGTCTCCCCCGTTTCTGCACTTATGGCCCCGGTAGGGCAATTCACCTCACAATCCCCGCACATCGAGCAGTCTTTCCCCTGACGGGTGGGCAGCTGGGTGAGTATCTTGAAGCGGAAGGCCTCGATGGCATCGAGTTCGTCGTCGCGATAGGCCGTTTTCTCCATCTCTCCGAGCAGAGCGGGATCTTCTCCCGAGAACCTCTTCAGCGCGAGACAGGCATACTCCCGGGCCACGGCGTAATCGCTTTCGTCGGGGCGTCCAAGCATGGCCTGCCATCCGCCCAGATTGAAGGTATGGGGCCCCAGAAATTCCGCCGAGGCCGCCACCCGAAACTCCCTCTCCTCCAGGATGGTTCTGGTGGAATGATGGGCAGGGTGGACACCGAACCCCCCGTAGGTTAGAAAGATGGCGCACTTCTTTCCCCCGCCGCTGAGGGTGCGCAGCCAGTCCCGGACGACCCGGGGTGCCCTCCATGAGTGGATGGGAGCGCCGAAGAAAAAGGCATCATAGCCCGAGAGATCCCTCTCTTCACTGCGGCTTTCCAGGGGCGTCACGTCCAGCAGCGCCGTCTCCATTCCCCTCTCCCGGCATGTCTGTTCTATGACCCGGGCAATTTTAGCGGTGTTGCCCGTAGCGGAAAAGTAGAAGATCATGATTTTCATGGAATTCCCTCCGGTTGATATTCGCAAAGCCTTATCCTCATCCTACGTCAAAGTAATTGTAAAGCAAGCGTATTTCGAGACATGGTTTACAGGAACTACTGGCACAAAAACAATTGACAAACCGGCCCTCAAATGCTGTCTATTATGTCACCGGCAGGCGATTCCGAAAACCGCCCGGGCGCAAAGGGCTGACCAGAAAGCCCCTGCCGAAGGCAAACATTCCCGTACGAGAGGACATATGAAACCAATCCAATTGAAGGAAAATATCTACTGGGTGGGAGGCATTGACTGGGATCTTCGTAATTTCCACGGCTACCTCACCCAGCGGGGCTCCACCTATAACGCCTATCTCATCATTGACGAGAAGATCACTCTTGTGGACACGGTCAAGTATTATCTTGTGGACGAGATGCTCGAACGCATATCCCACGTGGTCGACCCCTCCAAAATCGACGTCATCGTCTCCAATCACGTTGAGATGGACCATTCAGGAGGACTCCCCCGGCTCATGGAAATCGCCCCCAAAGCGACCCTCATCACATCCCCGAACGGAGAGAAGGGATTAAAAAACCACTACAAGAAAGACTGGAACTTCCAGGTGGTCAAATCCGGCGATACGCTGTCGCTGGGCAAACACAGCCTGAGTTTCGTACTGACGCCCATGGTGCACTGGCCGGACAACATGGTGGCCTACATGCCGGAGGAGAAGATCCTCTTTTCCAACGATGCCTTCGGCCAGCACATCGCCACATCGGAGCGTTTCGACGACCAGTATTCACTGGACATCATCATGGCAGAGGCGCGAAAATACTACGCCAACATTGTTCTCCCCTATTCCCAGCAGGTACAGAAGGCGCTTGAGAGCGTGGGCGGCCTGGAAATCGAAATGATCGCCCCCAGTCACGGCATCATCTGGAGAAATCACCTCCCAACCATCCTTGAAGAGTATAAGAAATGGGCCGCCAACGAAAACGACCAGAGGGCCCTCATCGTCTACGATTCCATGTGGGATTCCACTCATAAGATGGCCCGGGCCGTACAGAAGGCCTTCGAAAACCGGGGCTACTCCACCGCTCTGTTCAACCTTCAGCACAATCACATATCCGACATCATGACGGAGATACTCACGGCCCGCTACATCTGCGTGGGCTCCCCCACGCTCAACAACAACATGCTGCCCACGGTAAGCGCCTTTCTGACCTACATGAAGGGTCTGGCTCCGAAAAACCGCAAGGCTCTCGCCTTCGGCTCCTACGGCTGGGGGGGTCAGAGCATTGAGCAGGTCGACGAGGTGCTGAAAGGCTGCGGGTTCGAAACCCTGGAGAAAATAAAAGTGCAGTATGTACCCGATAGCGATACCCTTAACACCATAACGGCCCGCATCGAAAAGGCCATCATGTAGGAGGAAACCATGAATCCGGACATCAGCAGAAGAGTAGAGGAATGGACCAGAGCGCCCTTCGACGGGGAGACCATCCGGGAGATCCGGGATCTCGTGGATTCCGGTGATGAGAAGGAACTCACGGAACGGTTCTTCCAGACCCTGGAGTTCGGCACAGGCGGACTGAGGGGAATCCTCGGAGCCGGGACCAACCGGATGAACGTCTACACCGTAGGCATGGCCACCCAGGGACTGGCCAACTACATCCTCCGAAAGGGGCGCCAGAAGGAAGGGGTCGTGATCGCCTGCGATTCCCGCCGCATGTCCGACACCTTCTCCCGGGAGGCCTCCCGCATCCTTGCGGGAAACGGCATTCAGGTCTATCGCTTCGACGACATCATGCCCACCCCTCTCTGCTCCTTCGCCATCCGCAAACTGGGCGCCGTCTCGGGAATCGTCATCACCGCCAGCCACAACCCCCCGGAGTACAACGGATTCAAGGCCTACTGGGACGACGGCGGGCAGGTGGTCCCCCCTTACGACAGGGAAATCATTGAAGAGGTAAAAAAGATCGACTCCGTTGCAAGCATCAAGAGGGCGGATTATAACGAGGCCCTTGGTTCCGGACTCATCAAGATCATCGGGGATGACATCACCGGGGCGTACCTGACAGAGCTCGAAAAGGCTGCCCTGAGAAAACCCGGGAAATCCAGCCTGCGCATCGTCTACAGCCCTCTGCACGGCACGGGCTACAAAATTCTGCCCCGGACGCTCAGACACTTCGGATTCGAGGACCTGCATCTCGTAAAGCCTCAGGATACCCCTGACGGCAATTTCCCCACCGTCAAGTATCCCAATCCCGAGGAGAAGGACGCCATGGCCCTTTCCCTGAAGCTGGCCGGGGAGGTGGACGCCGACATCATCATCGCCACGGACCCCGACGCCGACCGCATGGGAGTGGGCTTTAGGGACGGCCGGGGCGAATACATCCTGATCAACGGGAACCAGATCGGCACCATGCTGGAATACTACCTGCTCAAGCGCCTCAGCGCGGAGGGCAAACTTCCCGGCAATGCAGCGGTCATCAAGACCATCGTCACAACGGATCTGCAGGAAAAAATCGGCCGGAGCTTCAACTGCCGCGTGGAGGACGTGCTGACGGGTTTCAAATGGATCGCCATGAAGATGCACCAGTACGATCAGAACGGCGAGAGCACCTTCATCTTCGGAGGCGAAGAGAGCTACGGCTACCTGCCGGTCTCCTTCGTGAGGGACAAGGACGCGGTGAGCGCCTGCTACTTCTTCGTCGAGATGGCCGACTGGCTCAAGGCCGCCGGCAGGAGCCTCTACGACTTTTTACAGGAGATATACTGCGGTTACGGCCTCTACCTGGAGGATCTCCACTCCCTCACCCTCAAGGGGCTGGAGGGCATGGACAGGATCAAGGCCATCATGGAGGGGTTCAGGATTCAGCCCCCGGCGAGCTTCTCTTCCATCCCCGTCCGCCGGCTCGATGACATCAAGAACCTGCAGTCCCATGACCTGAAGTCGGGCAGCACGGAGAAGATTCAGCACATCCCCTCATCAGACGTACTCCAGTTCTTTCTTGAGGACGGATCGAAGATCACCATGCGGCCGTCGGGCACGGAACCCAAGATCAAGTTCTACTTCAGCGTCAATGAAGAGGTCAACCCAGGCGATCTCGGGGAAAAGGAAAAGTCGGCCCGGGGAAAAATCGAATCGCTGAAGCAGGACCTGTTGAAGAAGATAGAGGCCGTTTAGGGCGTCAGGGAACCAATATCACAGGGAGGCCATCAGCTCCGCTTCCTTAGTGCGCATACGCTCCTCCTCTTCGGCAGACAGCTCGTGATCATACCCGATGAGGTGGAGAACCCCGTGAATCAGCAGGCGGCAAAACTCCTCCCGAAAGGAGACCCCGTACTTCCCCGCCTGCGAGAGGGTCTTCACCAGGGATATGTAGATATCCCCCAGCATTTCCTCTCTCCCTCCCGTATCGGGGAAAGGCTCGTCCCGATAGGCGAAGGAGATGACATCCGTCGACCGGTCCTTGCCACGGTACTCCCGGTTGAGCTTGCGGATGGTCCTGTTATCGGTAAGGATCAATGCCAGCGATACGTCGTTCAACTCCAGAAGACGGCAAACCTTACGGGCGATCCTCATGACCACCCCCTTCTCCAGACCCTCATAGGGGAGACAGACATCCCCCTCGGTGAAGACCTCAATCCTCATTGTCCCTGTTGAGCACCCGGCTTTCCAGTTTCTCGGTCTCTTCCTTCTCGGGGTATTCGATCCGCGTATGGAATATCCCGTAGAGCACGCGAAGAAAGGCCTTCTGTATGCGGTTAAAATCCGACATCGTCAGATCGGAAAATTCCAGATCTCCCTCGTTGAGCTTGTTATAAATGATCTTCTTTACCATCCCCTCCAGCTTGACGTAGGTGGGATCCTGAAGGGAGCGTGAGGCGGCCTCCACGGAATCGGCGAGCATGACTATGGCCGTCTCCCGGGAATGGGGCTTGGGGCCGGGGTACTGGAAATCCGTTTTGACTATGGATTCCCCCTCGGCGGATGAATCCGCCAGTTCCAGGGCCTGATGATAGAAATAGGTCATTGTGGACTTGCCGTGGTGTTCCCTTATGAAGTCTATGATGGCCGGAGGGAGATTTCCCTTGAGTGCCATATCGACGCCCTTCTCCACATGGGATATGATGAGCCGGGCGTACTCAAGGGGAGTCATGGATTTCGTCCTGAGGTCCGTCACCTTGTTTTCGATGTAGATACCGGCGTTGTCGATCTTGCCGATATCATGATAGTATCCCCCCACCCGGGCCAGAAGATAATTGGCGCCTATGTCCTTGCAGGCCGCTTCGGCCAGGTTGGCCACCATGAGGGAATGATTATAGGTTCCCGGGGCCTTCATCAGCATCTTTTTGAAGATGGGCGCGTTGAGATCCGAAAGCTCAAGAAGCTTGAACTTGGTAGTGACCCCGAAGAGATTTTCATAGAGGGGGAATACCCCCAGCACCAGGATGGCGCTGATAAGACCGTTCACGAGGGCCAGTTCGACATTGCGTATCACGTCCGAAAAAAACATCTCATCGATCAGTCCCACAGCCACGACGATGAGGGCGTTGACGATTCCTATCACCAGCCCGCCTCGTAGAAAATCAGTACGCCGCTCCACATCCCCCACGAGAAAGATCCCCAGCATGGAGGAGCTGAAGGAGAGGATGATCGTTGAAGAGGCCCCGCCGCTTATGGCATAGCTGAAATAGATCGTGTATATCCCCACCATAACGGCGATGTGAACGCTGTTGAGTATGGCCACCATCATGGTGATGAAGGGAATGGGGAGAAGCAGGGCGAAGATAAACCGCCCGCTCAGGGCGTTATCCACCCGCGAAACGAAGAAGGCATAGAGGATGAAAAACATCACCAGCGAAAAGGTGATCAGAGGGGCGTTCCTGCCGGGAAAGAGCGACTCGTAATCCACTGCCATGAAATAACCGAAGATCATCATGAAAAGCAGCTGCAGAAGGAAAACCCCGATGACATAGTTGATGTTTTTTGAGGCCGTGTGGGAATTGATGATGTGGATCTTCTTGACCGAATCCGTCGTGATCGTATCCCCTTCCCGGACGATGGTCTGCCCCTTCTTCAGCATCCCCATGACAGGTTTGACGCTTTTCACACTCTCGTCGATGCGGCGCCGGGTCTCCTCCGTATTAAAGGCCAGATTGGCCTTCAGGCGGCTCCGCACAATCGCCGCTACGGCCTTCAACTGCTCCCGCTCCAGAGAGGGGGCGATGGAACGGCACTTGGCGTAGAGATCCTTCCTGATCTCCTCCAGCGTGGAGAGATCCTCCAGCGATCGGGACATCTCGTCGGTCTCATCCGAGGCATTGATGGTCCGTACCGACACGTTGACATTCTTGAGCTTCAGCGGGTTGTCAAATGCTTTCTCCAGGATACCCCGGTCATAGATATAAATCATGACGCGGTTGATGATTTTCCGGAGTTCTTCAGGATTATCGCTTTTCAAAAGCTCCAGAAGGACCCAGTCATCCAGACTCAGATGGGAAGGCAGGTTCTGCTTAAGAGCCGCCAGTTGAAAGGTGCGGTCCTCAGTGCCGATGGGAGGGTTTTCCTTGAGAACCGAGGCTACATGGTGAAAGAGACTGTCCACCATGCGCATTCGCTCCAGGAGGACGGACTGATCCCTGTCAAAGACGAGAGGGGCCGCCTCGGCCACGCGCCTCTTCTCGATTTCGGTCTCGGAATCGATCTTATAGCGGATCTCGAAGGGGACGCGTATATTTTCTTTGGCGATATCCCCCACCTGATAGCTGAAGGTACCGCCGATCAGGTTGATGGAGAGTAACGCGGTCGAAAGGATGATCACCCCCATGACCAGAATGAGGGACATCCTCATTTCCGGCCGGTTCCACAGGGAGATGATACGGCTTTTGAATAATCTCAGGATTGTTATCATAATGGTATCCGCGAAAAGGACCCGTCAGCGCCCTTCCCTGCTATCATGGGCCTCATAAGCGGCGACGATCTTCTCCACAAGCGGGTGACGGCAGATATCCTCCTTCCCGAATTCGACCAGGCTGATCTCATCGATCCCCCGGAGAATTTTCATGGCGCTCAGAAGGCCGGAATTCCTGGGTTTCTCCAGGTCGATCTGCGTCACATCACCCGATATGACTATCTTGGAATTATTCCCCAGTCTAGTCAAAAACATTTTCATCTGTGACGACGTGGTGTTCTGGGCCTCGTCCAGGATGATAAAGGCCCTGTTCAGGGTCCTCCCCCTCATATAGGCCAGGGGAGCCACCTCGATGATATTCTTCTCCATCAGCTTGGATATCCTTTCAAAGGGCAGCATATCGAAGAGGGCGTCATAAAGAGGGCGGAGATAGGGGTTGATTTTCTGAATAAGGTCGCCGGGCAGAAAGCCGAGGTTTTCTCCCGCCTCCACGGCAGGGCGCGTTAAGACGATCCGCTCCACCTTGCCGGCGATGAGGTACTGCACCGCCAGCGCCACGGCGAGATAGGTTTTGCCGGTACCTGCAGGACCTATGGAGATCGTAATGGGGCTCCGGTGTATGGATGAGAGATAATGCGCCTGATTGTGGGTGCGCGGCGTGATGGAGCGGCCGGTTTCCGGGATGACAACCTTGAGGCGGTCGATCTCCATCGCATCAATCTTTCTGCCTGAGAGAACGGTCCTCGCCAGGTACTTGATGTCGAAATCATCGAACTCGTACCCGCCCTCCTTATGCTGAAGATAATCCCCCATGACGTGAAAAAGCCGGAGAGCAGCATCGGCCATGCCGCTGTCAGAATCCACGATCAGAGTATTCCCCCGGGGGATGATGCTCACCCCCAGCACGCCTTCGATGGTTTTGAGATTCTTGTCCCTGTAGCCGCAGATCCGCTTATACAGGGAAATGTCATCTATCTCAAAGGTATTCTCCATCCGTTAACGGTCCGCCAACTTGATTGAAAGCTCTTTCAGCTGATCCTGCGACACCGGCGAAGGAGCCACGCTCATCAGGCACTGTCCCTTCTGCGTCTTGGGAAAGGGGATGACGTCCCTGATGGAGGCCTTCTTCAGCAGCAGCATCATGATTCGGTCCAGTCCCAGGGCGATTCCTCCGTGAGGGGGGGCGCCGTATTTCAGGGCATCCAGCAGAAAAGAGAATTTCACCCTGGCCTCCTCCTCGGAGATACCCAGCACTGAGAACATCATACTCTGGACATCGGGATTGCTGATTCGAATTGAGCCTCCCCCGATCTCCGACCCGTTCAGAACCACATCATAAGCCTGGGCCTTGATCTTGTCAACCTCTGCAGGATCAATTTTTTTCAGAAGATCCAGATGCTCCGTGAAGGGTGAGGTAAAAGGGTGATGCTTGGCATAGAAACGGCCGTCGCCTTCATCGTACTCCAGCAGCGGAAAGTCCGTGACCCAGAGGAAATCCAGCCGATCCTCGTCGATGAGTTCCAGATCCCTGCCGATCTTTACCCGCAGAGCGGCCAGGGTATCGTTTACCACACTGTAGCTGTCGGCGGAGAAGAAGAGGACCGAGTTTGCCTTGAGTCCGAAAATCCCGACCAGAGATTCCTTCTCGCCGTCGGAGAGGAACTTGGCGATCCCCCCCTCGAAAGCCCCGTCTTTATAGCGCACCCAGGGGAGCCCTTTTGCCCGGAAAACTTTTGCGTATTCGACATAATCGTCGATCATTTTCCTGGAAAGCGCTCCCCCGTCCTCCACCGCTATCCCCTTGATGATGCCCTTTTCCGCCAGGATTGAGCTGAAGACATTGAACTGTGAAGCGCCGAAGAGATCGCTGACTGTGCGCAGCTCCAGACCGAAGCGTGTATCCGGCGCATCCTTGCCGTAACGCTCCATCGCCTCGTCATAGGAAAGGCGCGGAAAAGGGAGGGTGATGTCCAGGCCCCGGATATCCTTCACGATCACGCGGAGGAGCCCCTCAATGACGTCCATGACCATCTCCCGGTCCACGAAGGACATCTCCAGGTCTATCTGAGTGAACTCCGGCTGGCGGTCGTTTCGCAGGTCCTCATCCCGGAAGCATTTGACGATCTGGAAGTAGCGGTCGAAACCGGAGATCATGAGAATCTGTTTGAAAAGCTGAGGCGACTGAGGCAGGGCGTAAAACATCCCCTTGCTGATTCGGCTGGGAACCAGGAAGTCCCTCGCCCCTTCGGGTGTGGACTTGTTCAGCATGGGGGTCTCTATTTCGATGAACCTCTTTTCGGAAAGATAGTTCCGCGTCACCTGCATCACCCGATGCCGTGCAATAACCGCATCCCGCATCTCCTTGCGGCGGAGGTCCAGATAACGATACTTGAGGCGTATCTCCTCATTCAGGGAATTGCGGGCGTCGATGGGAAAGGGGGTCGTGGGGGATGTGTTGAGTATGTCCAGACTTTCCACCTCCACCTCTATCTCCCCGGTCCCCAGTTCGAGGTTGATCGTTTCCGCGGAACGCCCCACTACGGTTCCCCGGACCATCAGGCAGAACTCGTCCCGCACCTGATTGGCGTGATCGATGACATCCGGGGCCGAATTGGATTTGATAACCGCCTGAACGACGCCGGAGACGTCCCTCAGTTCAATAAAAACGAGACCCCCCAGGTCTCTCTTTTGATCCACCCATCCCGTTACCAGCACTTTTTTGCCGACATCGGATTTCCTCAATTCACCGCAATAGACTCTTTCCTTAAACATGAATGCAACCCTTCCGTATCAAGAGAGTATAAACCATGATCCCGCAAAAGCAGGAAATACAACAGGCTTTCCGGGATATCCAGCCCTAAATTAGCCCCTGTGCCTGATGGTCACCATATATTATTGCCAAATGTTCCCATTTCCCCCTTTTTTTACAACCATTTAACATTCTTTTGTTCTCCAGGAAAACGGTTTTCCCCATCTTGCAGGATACCGGAGAGCCTTCTGAGGCCGGCCTCCTGCACCAAAAAACAGAGGCGCTCAAAGCGCCTCCGCAGGTTTTTCGTCAGGGATTCCTGTCAGGGAATTTTCATTCCAGCTCCTCGACACAGGGAGCGCAGGGGGCGATGGCAGAGGCATAACGCCGGTTGGCGTACCAGCGCCAGATATAAAAGACCGGTATGCCCGCCAGAACGACGCCCAGGGCAAAGCGGGACGTGCTGGTCCAGGCCAAAAACCCCGCCGCCAGCATGAACACCGACAGCGTGATGAATATGATCGGCACTACCGGGTAAAAAGGCACCTTGTAGGGCCGGGGCAGATCGGGATGCTTGATGCGGTTGTATATGAGGCCGATCACGGTGATGACGGGAAAAATACCCAGGGCAAATCCCATGTATTCCATGAGTATGGTGGTATTACCCACCCAGACATAAAAGATGGAAAGCACCACCTGCAGGGCAATGGCGAAAGCGGGCGTCCCGAAACGATCGCTGACGGAACTGAGACCCTGGAAGAGCATCTTATCCTTGGCCATGGCGTAATACACCCGGGGCCCCACCATGATCTCAACCGATATGGCCGAGAGCAGAACGAAGGCGATGGCGAGGGTGAAGAAATGGGATATCCCGTCCCCGAAGAGATGCTTGGTGGCTATGGAGCCCACGGCCTTCTGCCCCATGATATCGGCACCCGGCGAGGCCATGAGGAAGACGATATTGAGCAGCAGGTAGAGGATCGATGTTACAATGGAACCCCACAGCAGGGCGCGGGGCAGGTTCTTGACCGGGTTCTTTATTTCCCCGGCCAGATAGGACGCACCGTTCCATCCGGCATAGGAAAACATGATGATCAGGAGGGCCAGACCGTAAACGGGAATAGGACCCAGAATTCCGGTCGACGCCGGTTTGGCGTTATAGGTAGCAACAAGCCTCTCCGCATGCGACCAGTCAGCCACGTAAAATCCGAAGCCGATGATGACGACGATGATGACCATCTTGCATATGGTGAGTACGTTCTGCACGAAACTCCCCTTGCGCACTCCCATGATATGCAGGGAACCGAAGAAGAGAATGATCCCCGAAGCCAGAAGCCTGCTGCTGAAGGGATCCGCGAGAAAAACCGCCAGCGGGGAAGCCGGTCCCAGGGCGTTATGGGCGAACTGCCGGACGTACTCGATAACGGTGATGGAGCTGATAGCCACACAGGCCGTAAAGCCCACCACCAGTGATATCCATCCCGTCAGGAAAGAGGGGAGCAGTCCGAAGGTCTTCTTCAGATAGACGTATTCTCCGCCGTCATCGGGCCACATGGTTGCCAGCTCGGCGTAACAGAGCGATCCCGTAATGGCCACCACTACCGCCACAACCCAGAGTATCAGCAGGGAGAGGGCGTTCTGAGTCATGGCCAGAACCTCACCGGTGGTAATAAAAACGCCTGTTCCTATCATGCTTGCCACAACCACCAGGATGGCGGTGGGAAGACCCAGTTGTCTCTTTAATTCCAATAGATTATCCTTGAATGATATCAGTAGTTCCGATGAAAAGCCCGGTTCCCGTGTTGATTGCCGGACACTGGCGAAAACCAAAACCTGCAACTTGCAACAAAGCCCTGTGACACGCGAACAACTGCATTCAGTTGATGCAGCAGAGGAATTCCCTTACCACGGATCACAGAAGAACCTTCCCCTCTGTCAATGGACGATGGGCGGTAAAAAAAACCTTATTTTTAGGTCAAAACCACCAGTATCATTATATTATCGTAAAAGTCAATCAATAATTCGCATTATTTCACCCACCCCGACGGCCTGTCAGTCCTCTCCGGATAAAACCTCAAGGCCCAGGATGCAGATATCGTCTTCAAATTCTTCCCCTCCCCGATGCTCCTTCAGGGCTCCATAAATGCCCTCCATCAAGCTGCCGATCGGCTCTGCCGATAGGGCCTGGAGGACGCCGGGAAAAATCGCCGTGCCGAAATCCTCCCCGCAGATGTTTTTCGCCTCGACAAGGCCGTCGGTAAAGAGGAAAAGCCTGTCCCCGGGGTTGAGCTGCAGATTCATTTCCTGATAGACAAGACCCGGGATGATCCCTATCAGCCTGCCGGGAGACTGCACCCGGACAACCTCCCCGTCCCTCAGGAGGACCGGGTAGGCGTGTCCCGCCCGGGTGTACCTCAGCACCATTTCCCGGGCGTCGTAAACGCCGTAAACCGCCGTCAGGAAATGGGAACCGA
>CALCJG010000274.1 GCA_937967705.1 uncultured Spirochaetia bacterium | reverse complement strand
GATAGTGTTCCGGAGACCCTCTCCCCGCCCCCTTGTTAACAGCAACACCTTACTGATTTAGTAGTCTGTACATACGCCTGCCCTGCCGAAGGACTTCCAGGAACAGTTACATCGGGTGCACCCCGCCTTGTCTCTGATCTCCCTGCAGGGTTTGCATCCTGCGGGTTTTTCCGGGTTTCTGTATCCCGGGGCAAAGTTCATGACCTTCCGTCCTCCCGAAGCCTCCTTCTTGGGGGCGGCTGCCGGGGCCGGCTTCGCCTTGGAGCCCTTGCTGTCCGCCGCGGCGGATCCCTCGTATTTCCACCAGAATCTCACATTGTAATTCCAGGCCCTCCCGGTATGAATGGGCCCCAGGGTCGTCCAGCCGGTAGTCCTGCCCGGATTGACGTTATGGTACATCGTGTGCGTACCGTTGGGAGATACGTTCGTTCCTGTTATCTGTATCTTGTAGACCACGATCGGCTTGGAACAGTTGTTCCTGAAATTGACCCATCGCAGCAGCCCCTTGTCCTCGATGGTCATCACAACGCATCCGCTGGCTACGGATCTTCCGAAAAGCCGATCCCCCCGCAGAGCGCCGATGACCAGCGCCAGACCCACAACGCCGAGAACCAGAAAAATTCTCTTCATGCATTCCTCCCTTGATCCTGAAATATTTTTGTTCCTTCCCCGGCCCCGTCGCACATGGGATCTACTGGAGACCCGGCCTGCAACACGCCCGGGAAGGATTCTGAGGGAGGAAAGAACGCCAGAGACCTTGACTTGTCAACTCCTTTTCTGGCCCCTGAAAGGATTATCGCGTAAGGGATCAGGGGTGGTGATGAGCCGTGCCGGGGAACCGGCCGAGGCCAGCGGAAACCCCGGGAAGGAGTGACTTGACGGCCCCCTCCCGGGCTTGAAAAGGCATCAGATATCGAAGAGCATCACCGCCTTGACCGTCACGCCGTGAAACACGTCGGTCTCGGAGCCGGATTCCTCGGCCCTCCCGTCGGCGTTGAGGTCCACGTCCTTCACCTTGAAGGTAAAGCGCTGGTATTGATAACCCAGCTCCAGGTTGACCCGGTTGACAAGCTTGACGGCCACAGCGGCATCCCCCATGAGGCAGTAGGCCATCTCCACCTTTCCCTTGTCGAAGGAATAGTCCGCATTCATGATGGAATTGGAACTCCGAATAGATAGCTTCTGATCGATGTTCCCCCCCGCGATGAGCCCCACCCCCGCGTTGGCTTTGGCGGTAAAAATATCGTAGAAGGGCTGCATGATCCCCACACCGGCATAGGGCATGTGCATCTGGGCCTTCATGCTGAAATCCAGGGCCGCGGACATGGGTGAGGTAAGATTAAAAAGGTAATCCGCTTTTATGGCTGTTTCATAGGACTGGTATTTGTATCCCCCGAAGACCAGGAAGAGGTCGGTGAGCTTATACGCCGCCCGGAAGTCGATGTCCTTGTGCTCCACTGTGAGATCAGTATTAATCCCCAGCTTTTGAGTTGCAGATCCAATAATCGGGAATGTTCCCGTTATCGTTACGCTCGAAGGAACCTTAGTACTATATGTACCCCACCACATCATCGCCAGGGTAAAGTCCCATTTCTTGTCGTCGGTCTGATAGCCCAAGAGCGGCCCATAGATGAATCCCCGGCTCTCAGGATCCCCCACCTCAAGACCGCCGTAATTAGTAAAATTGACTCCTGTGGCAGAATTCATCTCCCGCTTCAACTGCGCCTCTACAGAAGCGGCGGTCATTTTGGCCATGCCGGAATCCCACCAGACATACCAGCTTTGTCCCCCCGCCGAGAGCGTCCCGGCCTGCAGGGGCTCCCGGGCGGAGAGTCCCGCCATTATAGCCAATGCCGCCATAATAAATAACAGTTTAAAACGCATGCCCTCTTACCTCCCATGATGTATAATAGAAATATAACCTAATGGAGAATCAGAGCCCGATTCGCCGGGCCCCTCCTCCGTACAATATAATATTCAGAACCCGATCGCCCGTCAAGACAAAGACTGGCGGGATCAGAATTTGACTGACACCCCCTGGCCTCTGTATCCGTAAAAAGGCTTGCCAGAACGGCCGGGCCGGGAAAGAATAACAGCTCGTCACTCCTATTGGATTCCGAGGCGCCACCATGCTGACTTTTCTTCCCGGCCCCCTGAGGGGCCTCCTGGGCCTCACGGCCCTGTTCCTGAACACCCTTTTCTGGGGCGTTCCCGTCTACGTCGTCAGCTTTTTCAAGCTGATTCTCCCTTTCCGGAGACCCCGCTCACTCTGCGACACCCTGCTCAACCGCCTCTCCTATACCTGGATGTACTGCAATAACCTCTTCATCGACCTCCTTAAAAAGGCGGAGTACGAGGTGGAGGGACTGGAAAAGCTGGATCTCCGGGAATGGTATCTCGTGATCGCCAATCATCAGTCCCTGGTGGACATCATCGTACTGCAGAAGATCTTCCACAACCGCATCCCCTTCCTGAAGTATTTTCTCAAACGGGAACTGATCTGGGTTCCCATTCTCGGCCTGGCCTGGTGGGCCCTGGATTACCCCTTCATGAAGCGCTACTCTGGGGAGTTCTTAAAAAAACATCCCCACCTGAAGGGAAAGGACATCGAAATGACCCGCCGCTCCTGTGAGAAATTCAAGGACAAGCCCGCCTCCCTCATGAACTTCGTGGAGGGAACCCGCTTTACGCCGGAAAAGAAGAGGCGTCAGGACTCCCCCTACCGCCATCTCCTGAAGCCCCGGTCCGGGGGGATCGCCTTCGTGCTTTCCGCCATGGGGGAGTACATGCGCAAGGTCATCGACGTCACGATACTCTATCCCGACGGAGCGGAGGGGATCTGGGATTTCCTCTGCAGCCGAAGAACCCGGATACGGGTGCACATCAGCGTTTTCCCCATCGAACCCCGGCTCCTCGAGATCGGAAGAGCGTCGTGTAGGGAAAGAGTGTAGATCTCGGTGG
>CALCJG010000273.1 GCA_937967705.1 uncultured Spirochaetia bacterium | reverse complement strand
AACGGGGCCCGCAATTGGTGCAGGTTATGAAGGGGTAGTGATGGCGGAAATTTTCCTCATCAAAGAACTCCTCGAGGCATTCCGAGCAGACCGCCGTGTCAGGGGAGACGAAGGTATCACGCCGGTTTGAGAGACGGCTCGCTTCGATGTGGAAGTCCTTATGACCCTGCAGAGTTCCCTCGGCGATCTCCACAGACTGTATCCGGGAGAGAGGGGGAGGGATATTTCGAATCTCCTCCAGGAAAGCCATCAGTGACGCTTCCTCCCCTTCTGCCTCTATCTCCACTCCCTCCGTGTCGTTGAGAACCCATCCCCTGAGGCCCTTTTCCCGGGCAATTCGGTAGATAAAGGGCCGAAAACCCACCCCCTGGACAATCCCCCGAACCCTTATGCGATAGTTTTTTATCATCCCCATCAATTATATCACATCACAGTATAATACCTTTCCATTCTCGGATTATAAGGAAAACACGCAATAACATTTCTTCTCCTGCCCCGTCAATTCGATTGACGAATCCCGTTCAATAAGTTAGTTTCATCCCTACTATCTAAGATAGGAATCCCTAATCCAATCCCATTGCTGACAGGAGGCGGTACAAACCGTTAAAAACTATGAAAGGCATCCGCGAATTTTTTCTAAAACCCTATGAGAACAGCGATTACCTGACCCAAAAAAAGGCGGCCCTGGTGACATTCTTCGCCTTTTTTGTCATCGTTCTTCTGAACCTGGGTGCCGCTCTCTCCCTGACCGTAAGCCTGGATCGTTTTTTAGAATTTGCCCAGTCCTCCACCCCCGCCTCTCTTTTCTCCCTGCTCACCCTCTATCTCCTTCGCCGGGGCAATCAGCAGACTGCCGCCAATATCTTCGTTGGGACCTGTTCGGCCCTGGTAGTCTTCATGTTTTTAAGAAAGACCCCCGAGATGGCTTATGTGACCATGGTCTACTTCATGTTCGGCACACTCCTTTTTGCAGCGGTCTTTTCCACGAAAGTCATAACAACGATAATCATGGCAGGCTATACATTAGCCAATGTGGGATATTTCCTGTATCACAGGGGCAGCATAGATCCCGCAAACCAGGTGGTCATCAAAGCGGGACTCATCGACAGCCTGGCGGCTCTTGCCCTGGCCTATTTCGTAGCCCGGCTTTCCACGACCATGATGGAAAACGCCATTCGAATCATCCATGACGAGAAATCGAAGAACGACGAACAGTTCGGCCGGATGAAGGGTCTCTACGAGATCATCTCAGGCAAGTCCCTCGAACTGAAATCAGCGGCGGAGACCATGTCCCGAACCGGGCTCCTTTTCAACACCGACATCGAGGAGCAGGCCCAGACCACCGGTTCCATAGCGAAATCGGCCGAGAACGTGAGTTCCCGAATCCGAAACATCAGCGACAGCTCGGAGGAACAGTACAGCGCTTTCATAACCCTGCGGGATACCATCAACAGCCTGGCTTCCGAGATAGACCGCATTAAGCGGGAATCCGAGATCATGACGGGCATGTTCGAGAAGATCATCGAACTGAGCCGCAGCGGGGAAAGCGCCATCAACCAGGTCGATGAAAACTCCGGAGAGCTTCTCGAAACCTCCTCGCGCCTCTCATCCATCATGGAAATCATTGGAGATATCTTCGACAAGATTCAGCTGCTGGCCCTCAACGCATCCATTGAGGCCGCCCGGGCAGGGGAATACGGACGGGGCTTCGCCGTGGTGGCCGACGAGATCAACAAGCTTTCGGAACAATCCGCCTCCAGCCTCAAGGAGATCAGCGGTCTGATCGTCTCCAACGTTCAGAAAACCCGGGGAAACAGCGAAAGCATCGCCAGCTCCATAGCCCTCCTCCGGGAGATCGTCCATATGGTCAGCACTCTGCGGTCCAAGTCCGACGATATCATAACCACAATCAGGGCCCAGGAGAACCTGAAGGAGGACATACAGCAGAAGGTGGACGTCGTCCAGAGAAAATCCGTGACGATCAAGGATTCCACGAAGGAACAGGAATCCACCATGGATGAGATAACCAGTTCCATTGCCAGCATCAACCATCTCCTTCAATCCAATATTGAGGGCTCCAAGGACCTCTCCCGGACCTCCGGCGATCTGGCCCTGATGGCGGAGGAACTGAACCGGCAGATCACTGATTACCGAGCCTAGCGGGATACGGGAGCCCCGCTGCTGTCTGGATGAATCCCCCTTTATGGAAAAACTGGCAGCAGCAATCAATACCGTAAACTGCAGGTAAAATTCCTCGTTTCCCGGCGTTCAGGGTCGATTTTTCACTTTACTTCGCCCCCTCATCCGCATATCCTTGTCTTTTCTATACTAATATATATTTCATTGTGTCATCACTCATCATGGAGGGAGTATCTATGGCCGATGTAGCCGCCAGTCTTGGAGGCGATTCTGATCTGCCCAAGTGCAAGGGCTGTTTTGCACTTCTTGAACAGTTCGGGGTCAGCTTTGAAATCATCATATCCTCGGCCCACAGAACCCCGGATGCCACCAAGGAATGGGCCAGATCAGCCAGGAGCCGGGGCATCAAGGTCATCATTGCCATCGCAGGTGGCGCCGCCCATCTACCCGGTGTCGTGGCGGCCTATACCACGCTTCCGGTCATCGGTGTGCCCATCGAAACCGGGATAGCCGGCGGCCTTGATTCCATTCTCTCCATCCTGCAGATGCCCTCGGGCATTCCGGTGGCCACCATGCCGGCCGGCAAGTCCGGCGGGTCCAACGCCGCCCTTCTGGCGGTAAGCATACTCTCCCTTGCGGACAGCCGCTATGCGGAAAAGCTTCAGGAGTATCGGGAAAACATGTCCCGGAAGATTCAGGACACCAACGCCCGCCTGTCTCAGATGGGGCATACGGCATATATTTCAATGCTTGAGAGCAAAAAATGATAGAACACGGACTTGTCCACATACCTTCCGAAAAAATCATCATCCTGGATTTCGGTTCCCAGTACACTCAGCTCATCGCACGGCGCATCCGGGAGCTGAAGGTCTACGCCGAGATCGTCCCCTTCCATCACTCCATGGAGGATATCGTCAGGGAAAAACCCAGCGCCATCATACTCTCCGGCGGTCCCTCCTCTCTCTACGAGAAGAACGCCCCCCGTATCGGGAAGGATATCTTTGAGCTGGGCATCCCGGTGCTGGGTATCTGTTACGGGCTCTACGTCCTGGTGGATGCCTTCGGAGGGGAGATACAAAGCTCTCACCGCAAAGAATACGGACGGG
>CALCJG010000272.1 GCA_937967705.1 uncultured Spirochaetia bacterium | reverse complement strand
TTCCTGCAGGGTAAGTTCCTCCCCAGGAACAAATCCCCACACCCCCCGGCAGGGGAAGCAATGATCGCATGGCAGCATTGCAACAACGCTCAAGTTGACAAGAAATGAGCAGAATCACCCCCGCCCAGGGGATAAACAAAGGAGACCACAATGGCCAAAGTAAAATTAAACGCCCCCTTCAGGGAACTAAACGGTTCCCTAGGCGACCTCGTCTTCTACACCAGCCGCAGCCGCGTATACCTGCGCCAATACGTAGTCCCGCACAACCCCCGCACGCAGGCCCAACAGGCCACGCGCACGGCCTTCAAAGATCGGGCGGCGGAATGGAAAGCCCTCAGCAGGGAAGAAAAGGAGACATGGCAGATAAGGGCCCGAGCCCAGGGCCGCCGGGGCTACAATCTCTATATAAGCGAGGGCCTGATAAGGAGGGATAAACCGGAAAGGGAAGCGGAAGCGGTGACGCAGCACCGCCAGGTAACGGCAACAAACGAACCGTTTCCGCAACACGCCCTCCCCCTTGGGAAGGGGGAGGCGGCGCACAGCGCCGGAGGGGGTGAAGCAAAAAAAGCCTTGAAACCCCCCAAATCCCCGCTATCCTTACCCCATGGAAGAAGAATACGTGAGAATACTCCTGCTCTCGGGGGAGATAGAGGCCCTGACCCTGGAGCAACGGCTCCTGGAGGAGGGAATACCCTACCGCATCCGCTCCTATCACGACCTGGCCTACGACGGCCTCTTTCAACTGCAGAAGGGCTGGGGACACCTGGAGGCCCCGGAGGAATACCGGGAGCGCATAAAGCGGATACACGGGGAGATGGAACAAACCCCCCTCCCGGAGGAGTGAAGACCCTAGCCCTCCCGGTAGCCGGAAGCCGCGAAACCCTTCCAGGCCTCTTCGGCGCCAGCATAACGGCCCGCCTCCTCCAGAGTCATGAGGGTGGGGAGCACCAGGTCCAGCCGCCCCCGCCGGTTTTCCGCCAGGGCACCGGAGGGCGAAAGCCAGCGGCCGTCGGTGTGCTCGCCGCCGTCCGGCGAGGCCTCCTGCCCGGCGGGAAGCAGGGCCGCGAAGAACCGGGCATCGTAGCGTATGGGCAGGAAGGCAGGGGTGATCCAGCGGGAGATGAACCGCAGGCGATGGCACGGGATGAAGAGCTCCTCCTGTTCCAGGAGTTCCCGGAAGGAGATCTCGGAGCGCAGGAGCCTCCCGCGCAGGTCGATGAAGAGGTGTGCCCGCTGGGCCGGGTCCGGGAAGTTCCCCCGGTCGTCCGCGGCAAAGAGGACACCCGCCTCCTCGAAGGTCTCCCGCACCGCGGCGGCCCAGAAGGCGAGGGACCCCTCGGGCGACCGGGCCCCGGGGATCTCTCCGGCAAAGGGCTCCCCGTTCTCCCCTCTGCAGCGGGCCAGAAGCCGGGGATCGGCGTCCTCCTCCTCCACAGCCCCGCCGGGGAAGACGTAATGGGACGGCACGAATTTGTGGGAAGGGTGTCTCAGCAGGAGGAGCACCTCGAAGGAGTCTCCCTCCTGCGGGGGGCGCAGGATCATCACCGTGGAGGCGTCGCGGGGCCGGGCTGTCATGATCAGATCGGAGTCCTCCCTTTTTCGGAACTCGCGGCGGGAACCGTCTCCCGCGCGGCATAGCCCTCTATAGGACGCCCCCCTCGGCCTGTCAAGGAACCTTTCGACGGCAGGGCGATCCCCCGCCCGGACTCATCACCCCCGAAAAAAAGGTTGCCAACCCCCTTCCGTACTATATTGAGGGAATGGGGTCCCGGCGCTTTGCACGCTCCGGATCGGATACTACAGGGACAAGGCAGGGGGTGATATGACCGGAAGGGGAGTGACCATGCTCATGAGGAGAATCGGCAATTTTCTGCAGACCCTGCTGCTCCTCGCCCTCATGACGGCCCTCCTGTCCCTCATCGGACTGATCGTGGCGGGAGGCAGCGGACTGGTCTGGGGCGTCATCCTGGGCCTGGTCTTCCTCTCCCTCACGGGGCGGGTGATGCCGCGGCTGATACTGCGGCTCTACAACGCCCGGGCACTCGCCTTCCGAGAGGCGCCGGAGCTCTACGTTCTCCTCCAGGGGCTGGCGCAGAGGGCCGGGCTGCCGTCCCTCCCCGCTCTCTACTACATCCCCAGCAGCGTAATGAACGCCTTTACCGTGGGGAACCGCCAGTCCGCCGCCATCGCCCTGACCGACGGGATACTGCGCCACCTCAACCGGCGGGAGCTGGCCGGCGTGATGGCCCACGAGGTGAGCCACATACAGAGCAACGACCTGCGCATCATGAGCCTGGCGGACATCCTGAGCCGCCTCACCCATATCCTCTCAGCGGTGGGGCAGTTCCTCCTGCTGCTCTTCATCCCCCTCATGTTCATCGCGGGGATGGGGGTCTCCTGGGTGACCCTGGCGGCTCTCCTCTTCTTCATCTTCGCCCCGCTCCTGAGCGTAACGCTGCAGATGGCCCTCTCCCGCACCCGGGAGTACGAGGCCGACCTGGGGGCCGTGCGCCTTACGGGGGACGCCGAGGGACTGGCCTCGGCCCTGGGAAAGATCGAACAGTACCCCCGGAGTTTCTGGGACACCCTCCTGACCCCGGGGCGCAAGGTGCCGGACCCCTCCCTGCTCCGGACTCATCCCCACACGCAGAAGCGGGTGGACCGCCTGAGGAAGCTGGCGGCGGACAACCCCCGTCCCCTTGACCTCTTCTCCCGCGAGGAGCCGGTCTCCCGGGAGTATGACTCCGTCAGCCGCAAGCCCCGCTGGAATCTCTGGGGGCTATGGCACTGACCGCGGTTTCGCATCTTTAGCCCTCACCCTTCCCTCAGCTTTTTTTCTTGCATCCTTCTCTTTCCGGGTATATTCTCTGGATAAAACAAAGGAAGGAAACCGGTCCCGTCCTAAGCTGCCGCAGGATGAACGGAATGACCAGAGACAAAAGGAAAACAACCATACTCTGCATGGCAGGGTCCGGGTGTCCCGTTAAAGGGAGGGAAGACCTGCTGAAAAGGAACGGGTACGAGGTCCTTCCCGCACGGGACATCGACGAGGTCCTGGCCCTTCTGGCAAAAGGCCGTCCCGCGGATATCATCATCCTCCGGGGCAATCCGGAAAAGGCCCTTCCCCTCATAGAGAAAAACATCCCCCTGATCTACCTCATAAGCGGCGAGGGAATGAGCCCCGGGGAGATGGACGCCCTGCCCTCCCACTGCAGCCTTATGCCCGCAGACTGCTCCGACGGCTTTCTGCTCTCCGTACTCCGTCTGGCCCAGAAAAGGACCGAAGAAGCCGGCATAACAAGGGAGAGCGAACACCGCTACCGCGACATCCTGGAATCCCTCACCGAGGTCATCTACGAGACGGACAGCAAGGGGGTCTTTACCTACTTGAGCCCCTCGGTTCGGGAGGTGCTGGGTTACAGCCCCGAGGAGGGGCTGGGACGGAACTTCCTGGACTTCGTCTTCGAGGAGGACCGGGAGAGGCTGCTCAACCGGTTTCTCCATTTCAGCAAGGGAGAGCCCATCACCCACGAGGACTTCCGAATCGTCTCCCAATCCGGCGAGGTCCGTTGGATACACACCCGAGGCCGGCTCCTCCTGAAGGGCGGCCGGTTCATCGGCTCCCGGGGGGTCATCATCGATACGACGGAGTCCAAACGCAGCGAGGATTCCCTTCAGAAGTACAAGTTCATGGTGGACGAGGCCGGAGACGAGATCTATCTCGTTCAACACGATGGCAGCCTGGCCTATGTCAACCGCGCGGCCGCCGAGAGCCTCGGTTATACCGTCAAGGAGATGCTGGATCTGGGCATACCCGGCTTCGATTTGCATATCGGCCCCGATTACCAGAGGCATTTTGAAAAAGTCAAGAGCGGCCCTTATCCCCCTTTTGAAACGGTACAGATGACGAAAGACGGCCGGAGGCTCATCAAGGAGATCAAGTCGGTCTATATCCGCCTCGGGGGAAAAGAGTATGTCTTCGGTTTCGGCCGGGACATTACCGCACGCAAGAAAACAGAGGAAATCACATACGAGAAAAACCGGTTCTTCGAAACCCTCATCAGCAACCTCCCAGGCCTGGTTTACCGCTGCCGCAACGACCGGGACTGGACCATGGAATACATCGGGGGCCAATGCCGGGAAATCACGGGTTACGAGCCGGAGGATATCATCGGCAACCGGGTTCTTTCCTTCAACGATCTGATCGAGGAGGAACACCGGGAGAGAGTATGGAACCACTGGCAGGATATTCTCTCCCGGCGGGAAGTCTTCCGGGACGAGTATACTATTCGGAGTGCGGACGGATCAGTAAAATGGGTCTGGGAGCAGGGCACAGGGGTCTTTGATCCATCCGGAAAACTCCTGGGGCTCGAGGGTTTTATCACTGAAGTCACCGAGCGGAAGAAGGCCGAACAGCGTCTCCGCTTTCAGTCCATCCTTCTGGATCAGATCGGCGATCTCATCACCGCCACCGACCTGGAGGGCCGCATCACCTACGTCAACCAGGCCGTCTGCCGGTCCCTGGATCTGCCCCGGGAAGAGATCGTTGGCCGGAACATCCTGATGTACGGCGGGAATACCCGGCATGCGGAACAGCAGAGAACCATTCTGGAGACCACCCTCCGGGAGGGGGAATGGAGGGGGGAGATTGTCAACATAGGCAAACATGGACAGGAGATCATTCTCGACAGCCGTGTCTGGAAGGTCCGCGACAACACCGGAAAGGTCGTGGCGCTGTGCAGCATCTCCACGGACATTACCGGGAAGAAGCGGGCCGAGGAGGATCTCCTCAAGACCCGGGCCCTCTTCCAGGCGGCCCTCAACCAGTCCCCCGTGGGCATACAGATCGCCGACGCCCCGGACATCCGTCTGTGCATGGCCAACGAGAGCGCGGAGCGCATCACCGGCGTCAGCGCTGAAGATCAGATGACCATATCCCTGGACAATTTACAGGCCGTTACCTGGAGGCTCCTGAGGCCCGACGGCACACCCTACAGCTTCCCGGAATACCCCCTCATCCGCACCATACAAAACGGGGAGATCATCCGCAACGAGGAGATGTGGGTGGAACGCGCCGACGGCGAGCGTTTCTACATTTCCACCAACGCCGCCCCCATTCGGGACGAGGAGGGGCGCATCATTGCAGGGATCGTCGTCTACCCGGACATCACCGAACGGAAAAAAACCGAGGAGGCCCTGGCCCTCTCAGAATCGAGGTTCCGCTTCCTCACGGAAAACATGGGGGATATAGCCTACATTCTCGACATGGACCTGCGCACCGTTTATGTGAGCCCCTCGGTGAAGAGAATCCTGGGATATACCCCGGAGGAGCGCATGCGGCAGATGGCCCGGGAACAGTTGACGCCGAAATCCCTTGATGAAGCCGCGGGGAGGCTCGCCGAATACCTGGAGCAGGAGGGTACGGAAAAGGCCGACCCCAATTTAACCATCGTCATGGAGCTGGAATACTATCACAAGGACGGTTCTCTCGTCACTCTGGAGACCATACTGCGCGCCCTGAGAGACAAGGACGGCAAGATGACGGGCATCTACGGCCTCGGCCGGGACATATCCGAGAGAAAGAAGGCGGAAGAGGAACGCCTGGAGATGGAGCGCCGGCTTCTGCACTCCCAGAAGCTCGAGAGCCTGGGAGTCCTCGCCGGCGGCATCGCCCACGACTTCAACAATCTCCTTACGGCTATCATCGGCAACCTCGACCTGGCCCTCCTGAACATTTCCCCCCTGGCCGCCTCGCGCACCGACATCGATCAGGCCATGAGAGCGGCCCGCAGCGCCGCGGAGTTGACCCGGCAGATGCTGGCCTATTCCGGCAAGGGGCGCTTCGAGGTGCGGGAAATCAGCCTCAACGACCTCGTGGAGGAGAACGTCCACATGCTGAAGGCGGCGGTGCCCCATACCATCACCCTG